>JAIVHA010000152.1:8591-17987 GCA_020201295.1 Lysobacteraceae bacterium
CTCACTCGATTGATCAGAACGCCCCGACCAGACCGACACAGCCCGGGCAGGCGATCGTCCTGTTAGTCCGCTTCGCAGAGGGTCCTGCGGAAGGATTCCTCGTCGATGCGCGCACCCAGAAAAGCCGCAATGGTGCGCATGTCCTGCTCGGCATTCTCCAGGCAGGAGGTACCGCCAGGTGACGGAGTCATGTTGAAGATGGCGCCGATGCCGGTATCGATCTTGGCCTCGCCCATCAGCAGTTTCATGTTCGGCTTGTCGATGAGCTGCGGGCGGATGCCGCCCACCTTGTGGGCAAACTCCAGGTCACGATAGCGCAAGCCAGGCACGATCTTGCGCGCGTCACGCAGGAACAGCCATTTCCGGATGATGGGGATCTCGAACAGGATATTCTTGAGCATATAATTGCGGATATCCGGCACCTTGAACAGGTCCCAGAGCACCCGTGCCACGCGTCGGTCGAAGCGGAACACGCGCAGAAAATCGGGCAGCGTACGGTAATTATAGCGCTCCAGGATGGGCAGGATCAGCGCCGTGGGTCCGAAGCGGGTCTTGCCCGGCACCTGCACGTCCGGATCACCGTGGATGGCGGCAAAGGGGAGCTTGTCGTTCTGTACCGTGTAGACCTTGCCGTTGAGGATCTGTGGCGTGAAATAGTAACTGCCGGCCACCGGCAGGCAGGAATAATCCAGACCATAGCCGAGATCCTGGGCCAGCTTCAGACTGTGGCCGCCGGCGCAAACCACCAGGGAGCGGCTCCGAAAGCAGGCACTGGCGGTCTCCACCAGGAAGCAACCGTCCTCGATATGAATACGTTGCACCTGCTGGTTATAACGCACATCGATGGCCTTGCCATCGATGTGCTGCGCCTGGCGCACGAAAGAACGTGCTGCCGCTTCGAAATCCACCGCCGTGTATTCGTCGGAGGAGCCCAGTGCCAGCAACTCCTCCTGACGCAGCTTGCCATCGGGACCCGTGGCCACGGTGGGCTCGATACGGGCGATGGCCTTCAGGTCCAGCAACCGCAGGCGCGGGTAATGGGGGCTGAGCTGAGTAAAACGTTCGCGCAGCAGCGCACACTCGTGCGCACCCACCCCCAGCACCATCTTCGGGTACCTGAAGATCAAGTGGTCCTTGTCGGGCTGGCCGAGGCAATAACGCGCCAGCATTGCGGCGGCCCGCTGTACCTTGAGGGCCTTTTCCAGGCTGTAATTGGTCTCGATGTCCCCGCAGTGCAGTGTCTGGCTGTTATTGCTGGCCAATGAATTGACCCGCGCGGGCGCAGCGTACTTCTCCAGCAAACCGATGGACTGGATATCCGTAAAACTGGCCGTCTGATACAGCAACGCGGCGCCGGTGATGCCACCGCCGATGATCAGCAGGTCGTAGACTTCATTACTCATGGTTCATATCCAGGGTAAGCCTATGCGCAATCAGAGGTGCAACACCTTCATGGACGGCTCGTTGCGGGCCGGATCGTCATGGAAGCCGGCCACCAGCAACACGTCGTGCCCGGCCTTTCCCAGGTGGCAGCAACTGGCGATATGATGACACATTCGCCGCCAGTCCTGGGTCTCCTCCTCGGTGGATTGCACGGGCACGATGCCCCAGTGCAGGGCCAGCAGGCGGCATACGGAAGCCTTGGCGCAGACACCAACCGTGGGGGAAACTGGCCGGTGCGCCGCCACGATGCGCGCCGTGGTGCCGGTGCGGGTCGGCACCACGATGGCCTCGATCTCCAGGTCGCGGGTCAATTGCATGGCGGCGTGGGCCATGGATTCGCGCAAGAGGTACACCTTGTTGCTGCGATCGGCGGTGGGCTCCGGGGCGAAGCAACCCTGTTCCCATTGGTGCCGCTCCACCTCGCGCAACACCCGGTCCATGGTCTCCACGGCCCGCAAGGGATATTTCCCGGCAGCCGTCTCGCCGGACAGCATGACGGCATCGGCACTCATCAGGGCCGCATTGGCCACATCGCCCACCTCGGCGCGGGTGGCCGTGGGTTGGTCGATCATGGACTCCAGCATCTGGGTCGCTACAATCACCGGTACCGATTGCTGGCGCGCCTTTTCCACCAGCTCCCGCTGGATGAGCGGAACCTGCTCAGCGGGCAGTTCGATGCCGAGATCGCCACGGGCGATCATGATGCCGTAGGAGTGCACCAGTATCTCGTCGATATTGGCCACCGCCTCCGGACGCTCGATCTTGCTGATCACCGGGATCAGCCGGCCCTGCCCCTGCAGGAACCGCTTCAGGCGCTTGAGGTCGGCGGCTCCGCGCACGAAACTCAGGGCCAGAAAATCGATCTCCAGTTCCACCGCCAGGGCCGCGTCCTCCCGGTCCTTGGCACTGAAGGCCGGCGCGGACACCCGCGAATCGGGCAGGTTCATGCCCTTGTGGTCGGACAAGGGACCGCCGTGAATCACCTTGCACTGGATATCCCGCCCCTCGACGGACTGCACCCGCAACTCCAGTCGGCCATCATCCAGCAGAATACGCTCACCACGGCGCACATCGCGGTGCAGCTGGCGGTACTGGGAAGGAATCAGGCCGGGAGCACCCGTCACGGCCCGGGTGGTCACCAGTACCCGGCTGCCCCTGACAAGCTGGATGGCGCCCTGTTCGAAGCGCCCGGTGCGCAGCTTGGGTCCGCGCAAGTCCATGAGGATGGCCACATGGTGCCCCAGGCGGGCGGCGGTCTCCCGCACCAGGGTCACGGCGCGGCGATGGTGATCATGGCTGCCATGGGACAGGTTGAGACGGATCACATCGACCCCGGCAGCCAACAATTGCTCCACCAGGGCCGGGGATTCCGTGGCCGGCCCCAGGGTGGCGATGATCTTGGTACGCCGCCAATGCAGGGCCAGCGCCTTGCCCTCCAGAACCTTTTCACCCATCATCCTGCCCCGGCCAAGTACCATACGAAAAACGCGGCTAAACAGGTCGAATGATACACCAGGCCGTCTGTAAATATCTCCGTACGCTACAGCTTCCGGTCACCGGGCCGACATGCGGATACGTTCGCTTCAAAATCCTTGAGGTAAGGCATGGCCCTCTGGAACCTGTCCGGAAAACGCATTCTCATCGTCGATGACTTTCCGGACATGCGCTCGCTCATGCGTGGCATGGTGATGGCCTTCGGCGCCCAGCAAGTGGAACAGGCCCGCAACGGCGAGGAAGCGATTGAGCTGCTGACGCGCGGCCGATTCGATATCGTGCTCTGCGACTACAATCTGGGTGAGGGCAAAGATGGCCAGCAAGTGCTGGAAGAAGCCAAGCACCGTGAATTACTGCCCTTCACCACCGCCTTCATCATGGTGACTGCGGAAAACACCACCCAGATGGTCATGGGTGCCCTGGAACACCAGCCCGACGCCTACCTGTCCAAGCCGGTCACCAAGTCGGTTCTGCAGGTGCGATTGCAGAAACTCCTCGAGAAAAAGGATGTCTTCCGGACCATCAACCGTAGCCTGGACAAGGGCCAGCCCGGTAAGGCCCTGGCTCTGATCGACGAGCAGTTGGCCCTGAACAGCCGCTACCGCTTCGATCTGTTGAAGATGAAAAGCGACCTGCTGCTGCGCCTGAGCCACTACGAGGAAGCCGAAACCCTATGTAACGCCGTGCTCGAGGAACGTGAACTGTCCTGGGTGCTGTTCGACCTCGGACGGATTCATTTTCACCGTGAGCAATTCACCGAAGCCTGCCAGCGCTTTGCCAGCCTGATCGATCAGAACCAGGCATTCGTGGCTGCCTATGACTGGCTGGCGCGGGCACAGGAACGCATGGGGAACCTGGGCGAGGCACAGAAAACCCTGCTAACGGCGGTCGAACGCTCGGGAAAATCCCTGCTTCGGCAACGTGCGCTGGGCGAGATATCCCAACGCAACCAGGACTACGCCGTGGCGGAGTCGGCGCGCCGCAAGGCCGTGCGCATCGGCAAGACGTCCGCCCTGCGCCAGGCCAGCGACTACACGGAACTGGCCAAGGTGCTGGTGGGGAACGATTCCGCCAAGGAGGCACTGAAAGTCGCCGATGCCATCAAGCATGTGTTCCCCAATGACCCCCAGGCCGCGCTCGGCGCCACCGTGGTGGAAAGCCATATCCAGGCAAGGCACTGGTGGAAAAAACCAGTGGTGAAATCGTCCGTATCAACAACCAGGGGGTCAAACTGCTCAAGGAAGGCAAGGCCGGGGAAGCCGTCGAGCTGTTCCAGCAGGCGGTCCGGGGCATGCCCCGCAATCCCATCGTCAACCTGAATACCGCCCAGTCGCTCATCACCCTGATGAGCGAGACCGAAGCCACCCGACCCCGGCTGGAAGCCGCACTCGTCTGCCTGCAGGCCGCGCGGGACAGTACCCAGTACACCGAACTCCGCAACCGCCTGCTGGCAAAATGCCAGGGACTGGCGACCGCGCTGCAATAACGGGGAAATGCATGATGGCCACGGAAGCACACGGAAATACGCGGAAAACAATCACAGGCTTGCATGATCGTACCGGGCTCGCAGGTAGCACCACGTTAATGTCATGAGCCCACGCATTCTCATGCTTTTCGTGTATTTCCGTGTGCTTCCGTGGCCATAAACAAATCTCACCAGTACCATCCAACATCAGGACAAGACCATGCCCGAACAAGCCCCCTCCCTGGATTTCTCCCTCGTCCTTGCCAATACCGTCCATGACATGAAAAATTCCCTCAGCATGGTGGTCGGCGCCCTGGACCAGATCACGGAACAGTGCGGTAATGCCGGCTGCGCATCACAGCCGATGTTCAGCCAGCTGCGCTATGAGGGCAAGCGGCTCAACAGCAACCTCATCCAGATCCTGACTCTGTACCGCATCGAGAGCGATCATTACTCCCTGAACATTTCCGAACAGGACGTCAGTGAACTGCTGGAGGAATGCTACCTGGAGAATGAAGGCCTGCTGGCCCTCAAGGGTATCGAACTGGAAATGGATTGCGAAGAGGATCTGTTGTGCTTCCTCGATCGTGAGTTGATCAGCAGCATCCTCAACAGCGTGGTCAACAATGCCTTCAAGTACACTCGTGACCGGATCCGCATCGGCGCCCGCCGGGAAGACGGCTACACGGCGATATTCATCGAGGAAAACGGCGGCGGATATCCCACCGCCATGTTGCACGGCGCCGGCCAGGCGCCCGGGGATATCGATATCCGCAATGCCAGCACCGGACTGGGATTGTATTTCACCGCCACCATCGCGCGCATGCACCACCACAAGGAGCGCCGCGGTTACATCACCACCACCAATGAGGGCATCGACGGCGGTGGTCGCTTTACCCTCTACCTTCCCTGAGGCCTGGATCAGAGACAGTGGCCCGGGACATCGATCTCAAGCCCCGCCCTGTTTGGTTGGAGGCCGATGTTCCATGTCGGTCTGGGCATCCAGCTGCCGCAGGGCCATCAGCACCTCGTCCAACAGGTCCGGCGGCCCTCCGCCCATGTTTTCATCCTCGGCCACTTCGAGTTCGCGCGCGTCATACTCCCAGCGGCGCAGCACCTTGATCTTTTCTTCGCGGTCGAGATTCCGGTCATCCAGTACCTCGGCCGGCGCATGGTAGTGGCCGGCCGGATCCAGCATTGCCTGTTCGAGGTCCATAAACCTTCTCCCAAGTAGCATCAGTCCTTACAAACCATAGACGATGAATGGCCGGGAGAGAACCGGGGAAAGTGGACGGGATTTCGCCATCCCTACCGGCCGCCCACGGATGCGGACCGAGGTTTCGGCCAGAAAATGTCTCAGCACACCTTCACTTGCACCAGTTCCTCCCCTTCCGCGTCGGACACATGCACGGCGCAAGCGATGCAGGGGTCGAAGCTGTGGATGGTGCGCAGGATTTCGATGGGCTGCTTGGCGTCATGCAGGCGGTGCCCTTTCAGGGCCGCCTCGTAGGGCCCGTCCTGGCCCTCGGAATCGCGCGGCCCGGCATTCCAGGTGCTCGGCACCACGGCCTGGTAGTTATCGATCAGGCCATTCTTGATCACCACCCAGTGCGCCAGGGCACCCCGTGGTGCCTCCATGAAGCCAACCCCCTGGCAACTTTTCGGCCAGCTGCTTGGCTCCCATTTCTGGTCATTGAAGGTATCCAGCACACCGGCACGGATATTGGTGACCAGCTGGTCATACCAGCCCTGCATGGCGTCCACCATGATCTTGGTTTCCAGGGTACGGGCCGCCGTGCGCCCCAGGGTGGAGAACAGGGCCTCCACCGGCAGGTCCAGGGTCTTGAGGGTCATCCCCACCAGCTCCTGCGCCTGCTCGTGACCGGTGGCGTGCAGCATCAGCATGCGTGCCAGCGGCCCCACTTCCATGGGCTTGCCACGCCAGCGCGGTGACTTCATCCAGGAATAGCGTTCGTCGGTTTTCAGGTATTCGTAGGGCGGCCTGGGCCCGGTGTAATTGAGCTTGGTCTCGCCCTGGTAGGGATGCAGCCCCGCATCCTGGCCCGCCTCGTAGTCGTACCAGGAATGGGACACGAACTCCTGGATCTGGTCGTCGGCATTCAGGTCCATTTCATGCACCCGCGACAGGTCGCGATCCAGGATCACGCCACGCGGCACCAGGAAGCTGTCGATATCGGCCATGTCCTTGTCGGGGAAATCGCCGTAGGTCATGAAATTGCCGATCCCTTCACCCTGGGTGGCCCAGTCCTTGTAGAAGCCGGCGATGGCCAGGGTGTCGGGCACGTACACCTGATCGACGAAATCGCGCATGGAATGGATGATGTTCTGCACCTTCTGCAGACCCGTCAGGTTGAGGGCCGTGGCACCCCCTCCACCGCGATAATGAGGCCCCTTGCCCCGGCCCTCGTGGCCGGGATGGATGCTGATGGGCGACGGCGAACCACCCACCAGAAAATTGGGGTGGGGATTCTTGCCGCCGAAGATGGTCAGCAGCTTGGCCGCGTCCCGCTGCCAGGCCAGGGCATCCAGGTAATGAGCCACGGCCATGAGATTGGCCTCCGGCGGCAGCTTGTAGGCCGGGTGGCCCCAGTAACCGTTGCTGAAGATCCCCAACAGATGATAGAAATGCATGACATGGTCATGGACATACTGGCCGGCAATCATGAGATTGCGGATCAGCTGGGCATTGTGGGGAATGGGATAATCCAGGGCATCCTCCACGGCGCGCACCGAGGCCAGGCCGTGCACCAGGGTGCAGACGCCGCAGATACGCTGGGCGAAGGCCCAGGCATCACGCGGATCTCGTCCCTGCAGGATGATCTCGATGCCGCGCACCATGGTGCCGGAACTGGAGGCCTGCTGGATCACGCCATCGTCGCTGGTTTCCGCCTCGATGCGCAGATGGCCCTCGATGCGGGTGATGGGATCGACTACGATTCGTTCGCTCATGCTTCAGCCCCCTTGCCGGCCTTGCTGTCATCCAGGTATTCCGCGAGCAGTTCGGTGAGGCTCAGCACCTCCACCTCCATGCCATATTCCTCCAGCCCTTCCTCCAGCATGTTGCGGCAGGTGGAGCAAGTGGTGACCATGGCCTTCGCGCCAATGCTGTCGAGCTGGCTCTTCTTGCGGCTGAAGACCTTTAGGCGCAGCGGCTCCGCGCGCTCGTTGGTGCTTACTCCGCCACCGCCGCCACAGCACCAGTTCCACACCCCGGCATCGGGCATTTCCACAAAGTTCTCGGTACACAGGTCCAGCAGCCGGCGCGGCTGTTCCACCACGCCACCGCGGCGCACCATCTGGCAGGGATCGTGGAAGGTGAGCTTCATATCTTCCTTGCTGTCATCCAGGTGCAGGCGGCCCTGGGCGCGGAACTCGTCCAGCACCTCGACGATGTGTTTCACCTCGAATCCATAGGCTTGACCGATGAGGTTGGGCCCTTCCCAGCGAATGGCGGTATAGGCATGTCCGCATTCCGGGCTGATGACCGTTTTCACCCCCAGCTTCTCCGCCACATCCACCACCCGCTGCACCAGCTGGCGGGCGATATCCGAGGAACCCATCTGGATGCCCGTGTTGGTGGCCTCGAAGGCCTCGGTGGAGATGGTCCAGGTGGCACCGGCATGGTCCATGACCTTGGCCACGGCACCGATGAATTCATGGAACTGCATGATCTCCGCCGAGGACAGCATCAGCAGGTACTCCACGCCGGGCTTGTCCAGCTCGATGTCGCTGCCGCTGGCCTTGGCCTCCGAGGCCACCATCTTTCTCAGGGTCTCGGCCTTGATCCCCATGGGGCTGCCGATATTGACGGTACGAATGGCCGCTTCGGTCAGGCCTTCGGTGGCATGCCCGGACACGGCGAAACCCTCGCGCAGCTTGCGCACCATGTAGGCGATGTCGTTACCCACCGGGCAGACGGCGGAACAGCGCCCGCACAGGGTGCAGCTGTCGTACACCAGTTCCTGCCAGGCGTCCAGGTCCGCGTCCGTCAGGCGCTTGCTCAGCCCCAGCGTGGACATCAGCTTGCCCCAGAAGGTGTATTCCTGCCGCCAGACGCGGCGCAGGGGTTCCACCTTGTGGATGGGCGTGTACTTGGGATCGCCGGTCTCGGTATAGAACAGACAGGCATCGGCACAAAGACCACAGTGGACGCAGCTGTTGAAATAGGAGGCGATGGGGGCGTCGATCTGCTCCATCATGGCCTTGACGCCACGCTCCATATTCAGGGCACTCATAACTGAACTCCCTTGCGACCGGCGGCGGCGCCGTTATACCAGCGGGAAACGAAAATGGTGAAGGTATGCATCAACTTGGTGAAGGGGAACACCACCAGCAGCAATGCCACGCTCAACAGGTGGTAGGCCAGCATTTCCGTGTAGGGCAGGATCATGCGGTGATAGGCCAGGTAGCCTGTCAGCAACGGCAGGAAGGTCACCGCCCACACCAGATAGTCCACCCAGCTGGAGAGAAAGCGTCGCACCGGGTTGACCAGGCGGTGTACCAGCAATACCAGCAGTGCCACTATCGCAATCACCGTGGCCGCATCCACGACGAAGAAGGGCAGCGCCGGCCAGGACAGGCCAAACACATCCTTGAACAACAGGATATGGGGAGCGAAGAACACCAGGGCGATCAGTAAGCCGATATGGAAGGCATACCCGGCATAGAGCACCACTGGCGCATTCTTCGCCAGACCCGGGGCCGGGATCGATCGATGCCAGACCGTGCGCCAGCCCGCGGCATTGGCGTTGCTCCTGGCTTCACTGAGATCCGGCTTGCGCCCCAGCAAGAACATTTCCAGGAAGCGCACCAGCACGCCCACCACGAAGATGATGGTGGCCCATTCCAGGGCGGGGCCACGCGCCCAGTTCAGCAATTCCATGTCCGTCATGATTTGTCTCCTTCAAGTTCATCGGCGGTAAGCGGTGTGTGTGCCGCCCTGGCGCCGGCCTTGACATACCGGTGGTGCAAGC
>JAIVHA010000017.1 GCA_020201295.1 Lysobacteraceae bacterium
TCGCCGTAGGCGCTGATCCAGACCTGGCTCATGCAGCCCTTGACCTTGTTGGCCTCGGTCTTCAGTTCCTCCGGCATGGGTGGTAACCCTTCGCCCAGCTCGATGAGATACTGGTAGCGCTGGTCCCAGTCCTCCAGGAGTTCGAAGATGTCGACGATCTCGTCCAGGCTGCTCATCCCGATATCCTGTTCGTTCATACGCTGAAGGACTCGCCGCAACCGCAGGCATCCTTGATGTTGGGGTTGCGGAACTCGAAGCCCTGGTTGATGGCATTGGTGCGGATGTAGTCCACTTCGGTGCCATCCAGTGCCGGCAGGCTTTTCTTGTCCACCAGCACCTTGACGCCGTGGCTCTCGAATACCAGGTCGTCTTCTTGTGCCTGGTCGGCGTAGTCCACTACGTAGGCAAATCCGGAACAGCCGGACTTGCGAGTGCCCAGGCGCAGGCCCAGTCCATGGCCACGCTTCTCGAGCATGGCCTGTACATGTTTTGCCGCATTGGATGTCAGTTCAACTGCCATGTTGCATACCTCTTGTTAAAACAGGCCCAGTGAAAGCTTGGCTTCGTCACTGATGCGATCCTGGTCCCAGGGTGGGTCCCAGACGAGGGTTACCCGCGCTGCGTGCACGCCATCGACCGCACGAACCGCGTCTTCCACCTGGCGTGGCAGGATGCCGGCCACCGGGCAACCCGGTGCGGTGAGGGTCATGGCGATCTCCACCTGGCCCTGGTCATCGATATCGATGGCGTAGATCAGCCCGAGATCGTAGATGTTCACCGGGATTTCCGGATCATATACCGTACGCATGGCGGCGATGATCCGGTCACGCAAGGGTGCGTCGGGTGGCAGGCTTTCGGGTTTTGGCTCCGCTTCCCGCGTCGGTGGTTCCCGGAAACGTACGGCTTTCACATCCATGACGGTTACTCCAGTGTCTCGGTTGCGGTACGAATGGTGGCGGTCAGGCGTTCCATGGCCTGTTCACGCAGCGCGGGGATCTCGATGGTGTCGATGACTTCCCCGGCAAAACCCAGGCACAGCATGCGCCGCGCGGAGTCCGTGTCGATACCGCGCGAGCGCAGGTAGAAGACCTGTTGCGGGTCCAGCTGGCCGACCGTGGTGCCATGACTGCACTGCACATCGTCGGCGTGGATCTCGAGCTGTGGCTTGGTGTCCACCTCGGCGTCGCGCACCAGCATCAGGTTGTCGTTGCGCAGTTGTGCATCGCTTTTCTGGGCCTGCTTTTCCACCAGGATGCGACCATCGAACACGGCGCGACCTTTGCCGAAGAGAATACCCTTGAATCGTTCGCGGCTGGTGCAGTTGGGCACGCTGTGACGGATATCCAGGTGGAAATCGGTCAACTGTCCCTTGCCCACGGTGTAGAGGCCATTCAGGTCGCAATGGGCCGCCTCGTGCTGGAAGCGGGTCTGGTATTCGGTGCGTGCCCAGCGCCCGCCGAAGGACAGGGTGGTGCCCTGGTAGCGGCTGCGTGCGTCCTGGGACAGGTAGAGACTGGACAGGTGCCAGGCGGTCCGGCTTTCCTCCTGCATCCGGTAGTGACGCAGTTCGGCGTCTTCCTGCAGCACCAGCTCGGTGACCTGGTTGTGGAAATACACCGCCTCGTCGGCACCGATGAAACGTTCCACCAGGGTGGCGCTGGCGCCGGGTTCGAGCACTATCAGGTTACGCGGCTGGTTGAGCAGCGCCTGGTCCTGTTCCAGGTTCAGGTAGACCACTTCGACGGGGCGGTCGAGCTGCACACCGGCCGCGATGTGCAGCAGCAGGCCGTCATGGATCAGGGCGGTGTTGAGGGCGCTGAACAAGTGTTCCTCGTGGGCACCGGTATGGTTCAGCCAGGTGGCCAGCAGCTTGGGGTCCGTGCCCAGGGCGGCGCGCAGGCTGCCCAGGGCCACGCCTGTGGGCAGTTCGAGTCCCGTGGCCAGGCGCGGGATACACTGGCCATTGACGAATACCAGGCGGTAGACATCCGTGGCCGGACCGAGCCAGGGCTCCAGTTCCTCGTGCGTCCAGCTGTGCCCTTGTTCCACGGCCGGAGTGAACTGCTGCTGCAGCAGGCCCTCGATGCTGGTGTAGCGCCAGGCTTCCAGTTTGCGGTTGGGTACCGGCAGCTCGTTAATGGCACTGCGGGCGAGATCGCGGGTATTGCGCAGCCAGTCCGGTTCCGGGCCGGACCGTTCCGGTTCGGAACTGCTGGCCAGGGCACTGAACCAGCCGCGTTGTTCCATCAGGGTGCTCATGCCGCGGCCTCCTCTTCGATCCAGCCATAGCCCTTTTCCTCGAGCTCCAGGGCCAGGTCCTTGTCCCCGGAACGCAGGATGCGTCCTCCCATCAGCACATGGACATGGTCCGGCTGGATGTACTCCAGCAGACGCTGGTAATGCGTAATGAGGATGATGGAGCGGTCCGGGGCGCGCAGGGCGTTGACGCCATCGGAAATGATGCGCAGGGCATCGATATCGAGACCCGAGTCGGTTTCATCCAGGATCGCCAGTCGGGGCTCCAGCATGGCCATCTGCAGGATCTCGTTGCGCTTCTTCTCGCCGCCGGAAAAGCCCGAATTGACGTTGCGCTTAAGCAGTTGCTCGTCGAATTTGAGATGTCGTGCCTCTTCCTTCACTCGCTTCATGAACGCAACCGCATCCAGTTCCGGCTCGCCGCGGGCGCGACGATTGTTGCCGTCGATGCTGGCGTAGAGATCCTTGATGGATAGCATGTTCATGATTCTCCTGTTGCTTAGCCGACCGCGCCTTCCAGCGTCAGGTTCAGCAGTTTCTGGGCCTCCACGGCGAACTCCATGGGCAGCTCCTTGAACACTTCCTTACAAAAGCCGTTGACGATCATGGACACGGCGTTCTCCTCCGACATCCCGCGCTGGCGGCAGTAGAACAGCTGATCCTCGCTGATCTTCGATGTGGTGGCCTCGTGCTCCACCTTTGCAGTCGGGTTGCGTACTTCTATATAAGGGAAGGTGTGGGCACCACAGCGATCGCCGATCAGCAGGGAGTCGCACTGGGTGTGGTTGCGGGCGTTCTCCGCGCGCTGCGCCATGCGCACCAGGCCACGGTAGCTGTTCTGTCCCTGCCCCGCGGAGATGCCCTTGGAGACGATGGTGCTGCGGGTGTTGCGGCCCAGGTGGATCATCTTGGTGCCGGTGTCCGCCTGCTGCATGCCGCGCGTTACCGCCACGGAATAGAACTCGCCAATGGAATCATCACCGCGCAGGATGCAGCTGGGATACTTCCAGGTGATGGCCGAGCCTGTTTCCACCTGGGTCCAGGAGATATGGGAGCGGTCACCGCGGCAATCGCCGCGCTTGGTGACGAAGTTATAGATGCCGCCCTTGCCCTGTTCGTCGCCGGGATACCAGTTCTGCACCGTGGAGTACTTGATGCGGGCGTCCTCCATGGCCACCAGTTCCACCACCGCCGCGTGCAGCTGGTTCTCGTCGCGCATGGGCGCGGTGCAGCCTTCCAGGTAGCTCACATGACTGCTGGCCTCGGCCACGATCAGGGTGCGCTCGAACTGGCCGGTGTTGGCCTCGTTGATACGGAAATAAGTGGACAGCTCCATGGGGCAGCGCACGTCCTTTGGGATGTACACGAAGGTGCCATCGGTGAACACGGCGGCGTTGAGGCAGGCGAAGTAGTTATCCTTGTAGGGCACCACGGAGCCCAGGTGCTGCCGGACCAGTTCCGGGTATTCGCGCACCGCCTCGGACATGGAACAGAACAGCACACCGGCGTCGGCCAGGTTCTTGCGGAAGGTGGTGGCCACGGATACGCTGTCGAACACGGCATCCACCGCCACGCCGGCCAGTGCCTTCTGTTCCTCCAGGGGGATGCCCAGCTTGTTGTAGGCATCCAGCAGCTGCGGGTCCACCTCGTCCAGGCTCTTGGGTCCGTCGCCCTTCTTCTTCGGAGCCGAGTAATAGGAGATGGACTGGAAATCGATGGGCGGGTGACGCACCTGGGCCCAGTCCGGCTCCTCCAGGGTCAGCCAGTGGGCATAGGCCGCGAGGCGCCATTCCAGCAGCCATTCGGGCTCGCCCTTCTTGGCGGAGATCATGCGAATGACCTCTTCGCTCAGGCCGGGCGGGGCGGTATCTGCCTCGATATCCGTCACGAAACCGTGCTGATAGCCGGTCCGGATCAGGTCGTCCATGGTTTGCTGTTGGGAATTCATAGGCTTATCCGTCCGCTGTTAATACCATAGTAATTTACTCGGGTATTACAATGGACCCCCTGGAGGTGGATTTCAAGACCTATTTGGGCAGGGCTTTTATCCGGTACAAATCCTGTGGCGATTGGCTAAACTATTGATCTTTACAATAAATTTGAGTTTCGTCCAGGATTCTGATATGATCCCGCTTCCTTTCCCTCATCCAGCGGGTTCCGCCGCGGATGCCGAGGGTTCCTTCGCCCACCGGGGGAATCTCGACGGAACGGTCCTGGTACCGTACACCACGAAGCGATCGTGACCATTACTGTAATGGCGCGCCCGACCATTACGCATTTGGCTTCTCGACAAGGAGAATGATTGTGAGCAAGGAACTGATGTTCTACTGCATCCCCCAGCAGGCGTTTATGCGCACCACGAATTGCGAAAACCTGCGCAAGCGCCCGGTGGGCAAGGCGCCCGCCGGTGCTCAACCCAAGCTGCGTGCCTGTGAACGTTGCACCATGTATCCGCTCGTGGACGGTCGCAAGGTTCCCACCGTTACCCTCGAACAATACCTGGGTGGCGACAAGCCAAAGGTCTCCAACCTGCAGACCGTGGCCAACAAGAAAATCATCCAGGAACACCTGGCCCGGCAGGCCAGCTGACCCTCGTCTTCGGCCGGAATCGGGCGCCGAGCCCGGTTCCGGCTCACGATCACCCTCTTTCCTTTCCCGGCGCCCTGAAGCCACTGGGCAGTTTGGGTATACTCGAGCCATATCCGGGAAGACCCTGCGTCAATCCACCTCCCGTCATTCCGGATTTCGTATTGCCCGCGGGTAGCGGGCAGTGCCTGAACAGCAACCTGATGAAAGCACTGTGATGACGACAACATCTGCAGAACAGGCGCGTCCGGTCATCTTTGGCGAGGTCCTGTTCGATCACTTTCCGGATGGACAGCGGATACTGGGCGGCGCCCCCTTCAATGTCGCATGGCATCTGCAGGGCTTCGGCCTGAGGCCCCTGCTCATCAGCCGCGTCGGC
Source organism: Lysobacteraceae bacterium (assembly GCA_020201295.1). Taxonomy (GTDB): domain Bacteria; phylum Pseudomonadota; class Gammaproteobacteria; order DSM-19610; family DSM-19610; genus JAIVHA01. The sequence continues at coordinate 5,222 of JAIVHA010000017.1, forward strand.
CACGATGACAGTGGCAGTTCCGTGCTGGAGCGCATGGAACAGTGGGGCATGGACCTGCGGGGAATGCAGCAGGATGACCGATATCCCACCGGCACGGTCGAGGTGCGCATGCGCGAGGGTGGCCATGACTTCGCCATCCTGCCTGACCAGGCCTACGACTACATTCAATCGGAACCCGCCCTGCAACTGCTGGAAGGTAACGGCCACGGCATGCTGTACATGGGCAGCCTGGTGGGCCGTGGCGCCGTATCGCGCGCCAGCCTGGACAGCCTGCTGCGTCGTCTGCGCCTGCCCATCTTCGTGGATATCAACCTGCGCCCGCCCTGGTGGAACCTGGCCAGGGTGGAGGGCTCCCTGGCGCGGGCGCGCTGGGCCAAACTCAATGACGAGGAACTGCGCGAACTGGTGGGTCGGGGAGCGGGCGACGACGAGGAGCGCCAGGTACAGGCGGAACTGCTACGCACCCGCTTCGATCTGGAACTGGTGATCCTGACCCTGGGTGCCCGTGGCGCCGACTTCATCAGCGCGGGCAGTCGTATTCATGGGGCACCGGTAGCGGTTACGCAGTTGGTGGACACGGTGGGAGCGGGGGATGCCTTCAGTGCCGTGACCTTGCTGGGCCTGGTTCACGACTGGCCACAGGAGCAGATCCTGCAGCGCAGCCTTGCCTTCGCCAGCCGGATCTGTGCCCAACGTGGTGCCACAGCCGCCGATGAGGAGCTGTACCGGGGCTTCCGCCGGGAATGGAAATTATGACGCAGGGGCAGCAAGGGCACTACATCATCCTGATCAGTGTCCACGGCCTGATCCGTGGCCGCGACCTGGAGTTGGGTCGTGATGCCGATACGGGTGGCCAGATCCAGTATGTCGTGGAACTGGCCAAGGCACTGGCCGCCCGCGAGGATGTCTGGCGCGTGGACCTGCTCACCCGCCTGGTGGTGGATCCCAAGGTGTCGGCGGACTATGCCGAGCGCATGGAGCCCATCGCAGACAAGGCCTTCATCGTGCGTCTGCCCGCCGGTCCGCGCCGTTACCTGCGCAAGGAAGTGCTCTGGCCCTACCTCGACAGCTTCACCGACCATGCCTTGCAGCATGTGCGCCGCATCGGCAAGGTGCCGGACATCATCCATAGCCATTACGCGGATGCCGGCTACGTGGGCACGCGCCTGTCCTCCCTGCTGGGCGTGACCCTGGTGCACACCGGGCATTCCCTGGGCCGGGTCAAGCGCGAGCGCCTGCTGGAGCAGGGCGTGAAGTCCGAGGTCATCGAGTCCCAGTACAATATCAGCCAGCGCATCGAGGCCGAGGAAGTGGTTCTGGACCATGCCTCCATGGTGGTGGCCAGCACCCGCCAGGAAGTCGAGGAACAATACAGCACCTACGACAACTATCAGCCCAAGCGCATGCAGGTGATCCCGCCGGGCGTGGACCTGCGCCGCTTCCGCCCGGCCACGGCCACCGAGCTGAGACCGCGTATCTGGCAGTCCCTGCGGCGCTTCCTCACTCATGAGAAACGCCCCATCATCCTCGCCCTGTCGCGCGCCGACGAACGCAAGAACATCCAGACCCTGGTGCGCGCCTATGGCGAGCGCCCCAGCCTGCGCGAACTGGCCAACCTGGTGATCGTGGCCGGCAATCGCGACGACATCCAGGCCATGGAGCGGGGGCCGCGCCAGGTGATGACGGAACTGCTGTTGCTCATCGACCGCTACGACCTGTGGGGCTCGGTGGCCATGCCCAAGCACCACGAGGCGGAGGACGTGCCGGAACTGTACCGGCTGGCGGCCCGCTCCGGTGGTGTGTTCGTCAACCCGGCCCTCACCGAACCCTTCGGCCTGACTCTGATCGAGGCGGCGGCCTGCGGCCTGCCCCTGGTGGCCACCCACGACGGCGGTCCCAAGGACATCCTGCGCCACTGCAAGAATGGCGTGCTCATCGACCCCCTGGAGGTCGATGCCATGGGCCAGGCCTTGGAAGAGGCCATCCGCGATCGCCGCCGCTGGAAGCAGTGGTCGCGCAACGGTCTCACCGGCACGCGCAAGCACTATGCTTGGGCCAGCCATGTGGACAAATACCTGCGCGCCGTGCGCAAGACCTGGGGCGGGGTGCACAAGCAGCGCCTGGTGGAGAGCGAGCGCAGCCGCCTGCCCACCATCGACCGCTTGCTGGTCTGCGACGTGGATGACACCCTGCTCGGCGACCGCGAGGCCCTGGAGGAACTACTGGAACGCCTGCGTCAGACCGGTCCCCATGTGGGCTTCGGCATCGCCACCGGCCGTTCCCGCGAGAACCTGGAGAAGCTGCTGAAACGCTATCGCATACCCGAACCGGATCTGCTGATCACCTCGGTCGGTGCCGAGATTCACTACGGTAAGAAACGGGTATCCGACCAGCGCTGGCAGGAGCATCTGGATTACCGCTGGGACCCCAAGGCGTTGCGCGCTGCCATGGCGGACATGCCCGGCCTGCGGCTGCAACCGAAGAGCGAACAGCACCCCTTCAAGATCAGTTATTTTCTCGATAAGGAAGAAGCGCCCTCGCTGCGTGACATGGTGCGCTTCCTGCGCAAGCGCGACCTGCACGCCAATGTGATCCGGTCCCATTGCATGTTCCTGGACCTGCTCCCGGTGCGTGTTTCCAAGGGACTGGCCCTGCGCCACGTGGCGGTGCGCTGGGGCCTGAACCCGGAACGCTTCCTGGTGGTGGGCGGCTCTGGCAATGACGAGGGCATGCTGCGCGGCAACACCCTGGGTGTGGTGATCGGCAATCACAGTGCCGAACTCGAGCGCCTGCGGGGCGAACCGCGCATTTATTTCGCCGAGGGAGAACATGCCCGTGGTGCCATTGAGGGTATCGACCACTACGATTTCCTGGGCGAGTTCCGTATTCCCGAAGAAGAAAGCCAGGAGACGTGATGGAAGCCTTTGCCCAGTATCTGGAGGAACACCGCCACAAGGTCCATGCCCTGTTGCGCCATTACCTGCAACAGGAGCGTGTGTTTCTGCTGCACTCGGACCTGTGGGATGGCTTCGAGACCTTTTGTGCCGACCAGGAAAACGGCGCCATCTGTGACAGTGGCCTGGCGCAGGGCATTGCCCTGGCCCAGGAAGCGGTGCTGGCGGCGCCCTGGGTTTACTTGTCCATACGTCCGTCCCTGGGGCGCTGGCTGTATTTTCGTTTCCATGTGGAAGCCATGGAGCACGAGGAGATCGATGTATCCGCCTTCCTGGCTTTCAAGGAGCGCCAGGTGCACCAGGATGGGGACGGCGGTTTCCGCGAATGGCCGCTGGAAGTGGACCTCGGTCCCTTCAACCGGGAGTTTCCCAAGCTGCAGGAGGCCCGTTCGATCGGCCGCGGCGTGGAGTTCCTGAACCGGCGCCTGTCCAGTACCCTGTTCGACAAGCTCGGCAAAGGCGACCGCAGCCTGCTGGATTTCCTGCGCGTACACCAGTGTCGTGGTGTGCAGCTGATGCTCAACGACCGTATCAATGATACCAAGGCGCTGCGCTCGGCCTTGCGTCGCGCCGAGGACTACCTGGCGGAGCAGGATCAGCAGGCCGGCTGGGAGCAGGTCGGACATGTGCTGCAGGATTTCGGCTTCGAGCCGGGTTGGGGCCGCGAGGTGGCGCGCATGCGCGAGACGCTGCACCTGCTGTCCGACATCCTGGAGGCGCCCGAACCGGGTAACCTGGAGCGCTTCCTGTCGCGTATCCCCATGATCTTCAACCTGGTGATTCTGTCGCCGCATGGCTTCTTCGGCCAGGCCAATGTGCTGGGCATGCCCGACACCGGTGGCCAGGTGGTGTACATCCTCGACCAGGTGCGCGCCCTGGAGAAGGAGATGCGTCAGCGCATCGATATCCAGGGCCTGGATATCGAGCCCCAGATCGTCGTCATCAGCCGCCTGATTCCGGAGGCACGCGGCACGACCTGTGACCAGCGTCACGAGTCCATCGTCGGCACGGAGCATGCGCGCATCCTGCGCATCCCCTTCCGCGAGGAGGATGGCAGCGTGGTGCCCCAGTGGATCTCGCGCTTCGAGATCTGGCCCTACCTGGAACGCTTCGCCTTCGACGCCGAGCAGGAACTGCAGGCGGAGATGGGCGGCCGGCCCGACCTGATCATCGGCAACTACTCCGATGGCAACCTGGTGGCCACCATCCTCGCCCACCGCCTGCGCGTGACCCAGTGCAACATCGCCCATGCCCTGGAAAAGACCAAGTACCTCTACTCGGACCTGTTCTGGGCCGACAACGAGGCCCAGTACCATTTCTCGGCCCAGTTCACCGCCGACCTGATCGCCATGAACGCCGCGGATTTCATCATCACCAGCACCTACCAGGAGATCGCCGGCGACAAACGCACCATCGGCCAGTACGAAAGCTACCAGTCCTTTACCATGCCGGGGTTGTACCGGGTGGTGAACGGCGTGAACGTCTTCGATCCCAAGTTCAACATCGTCTCACCCGGTGCCGATGCCGAGGTGTATTTCCCCTACACGGAGACCGGGCGGCGCCTGCGCGACCTGCAGCCGGGCATCCGCGAGATGATCCGGGGCGGACCGGGCGCCGAGGCACGTGGTCAGCTCGCGGCGCCGGATAAGCCCATCCTGTTCAGCATGGCGCGCCTGGACACCATCAAGAACCTGACCGGACTGGTGGAATGGTACGGCGCCAACCCGCGCCTGCGCGAAGCGGCCAACCTGGTGCTGGTGGCCGGGCATGTGGACCCGGCTCAGTCCGGGGACCGCGAGGAACAGGAACAGATCGGTCGCATGCATGCGCTCATGGACCAGTACCAGCTCGATGGCCAGCTGCGTTGGCTGGGCAAGCGCCTCGACAAGGGCCAGAGCGGGGAACTCTATCGCACCATCGCCGATGCCAGGGGGGTGTTCGTGCAGCCGGCCCTGTTCGAGGCCTTCGGCCTGACGGTCATCGAGGCCATGAGTTCGGGGCTGCCCACCTTCGCGACCTGCTATGGTGGACCACTGGAGATCATTGTCGACGGTGTCTCGGGTTTTCACATCGACCCGAACCATGGCGATGCGGCGGCGGACAAGCTGGCGGATTTCTTCGAGCGCTGCGACCGTGAGTCCGACTACTGGCAGGAACTGTCCCGGGGCGGCATCGACCGGGTCCAGGCGCGCTACACCTGGGAGCGCTACGCGGAGCGCATGATGACCCTGTCGCGTATCTATGGCTTCTGGAAATACGTCACCAACCTGGACCGGGACGAGACCCGCCGCTACCTGGAGATGTTCTACGGCCTGCAGTTCCGGCCCCTGGCCCGTGGTATCCGCCAGTCCTGACCGGCGGCCCCCCTGTAGGAGCGGGCTGCGCCTATAGCGGTACAGGATGCCGTGCAGCTGGACTGACCGGCGGCCCCCTGTAGGAGCGGGCTGCGCCCGCGAAGGGAATTGCCACCACAGGTTCGCGGGCGCAGCCCGCTCCTACAGGGTCTCCGGCATGTCGTCCCAGTGGATCAAATGCTCCTCCAGTTCATCGGGTTCGACCTCCAGCTCCGACACCGCCATGCCGGCGATGCAGATGCCCGCGTCCCAGACCGATTGTTCGCTCCCGGTGCGCAGGGGATGCCAGGCCGGTAGCGGCTTGCCCTCCGCCAGCAGCCGGTAGGCACAGGTCGTCGGCAGCCAGTTCTCCTTGGCGATATCGGGGCAGCGGCATTCCCCCTGGTCGAGGTAACGGCACACCACGTTGGTGAAGAAGATCTCGCCCGAGTCCTCGTCCTCCAGTTTGAACAGACAGCAGCGCGCGCAGCCGTCGCACAGGGATTCCCATTCGGCGGGCGTCATTTCCTCGAGGGTCTTGCGTTCCCAGAAGGGTTTTTCAGGATTCATGCGCGATGGCCTTGATGACATAGACGTCGTAACGGTGCTGCTTGCCCTTGATGGACATGGTGGGCGGTTGTTGGTTCAGTGCCGCGGCGCCCATGGGGCGCTTCACCACCACCCGCTGGCGGGCGGCCGCCAGTGCCGCGGGCAGGAGGGCGCCGGCAGCGGGGTCCTTGCCCAGCAGTTCCTGCAGGGCGCGCATCTCTTTTTTCACCAGGCTGGGCTTGCGCCGTTCCGGATACATGGGGTCGAGATACACCACCTCCGGGTGTTCCGTCCCCGACAGCCCGGCCAGCCACTGCAGGGCATCGCCATGGACCACCCGCATGCGCTCGCGCACCCACTCGCCGATTTCCGCATCGGCACAGGCGCGCCGGAGGCCGTCCTGGAGCAGGGCCGCCACCGCGGGATGGCGTTCCAGCAGCGTCACCCGGCAGCCCAGGCAGGCCAGCACGAAGGCATCGCGGCCGAAGCCGGCGGTGGCGTCCAGCACCGTCGGTGTGGCCCCGGCCTTGAGGCCCACGGCCCGCGCCAGGGGCTGGCCGCGGCCGCCGCCGAACAGCCGGCGATGGGCTGCCGCGCCGCCGGTCCAATCCACGAAGACCGGCCCGCTGCGCGCATCTTTCCGTGAACAAAGCTCCAGCCGTTCGCCAGTGAGACGCAGCACATACGCCTGATCCGGCGCGGGTTCCAGCCGGAAGCCCCACTCGCGGGCCAGCGTCCGCGCGGCGGCTTGCAGTTCCGGCGTGTCCGCCTCGATGGCCAGGGCTTCAGTCATGGGCCTGGTGGGCGCGCCGGTGCAGCATCTTCAGAATGGTGTAGAAACCGATGACCAGGTTTTCCAGCCAGTAGAGGATGATGATGGAGGCCAGGTCCCAGTCCAGCCACAAAACGCCGACGATTGGAATCAGGTTCACCGCCACCAGGAGGGCAAGGGCGATGCGGTCGTGGATGGGGATGGCAATGGTGTGCATGGTCAGCTGTCGCTACCGCTCCCGGTACACCTTGCCCCGATGGCCGACCTTGACCACCAGGATCAGCAATTCCCTATCGCGGATTTCGTAGAGGATACGGTAGACACCCTGGCGCACCCGGTAGCGCTCTTGGCCGGAAAGCTTCTCACAACCCTGCGGGCGTGGCTCATCCACCAGGCCCTCGATACGCTTGAGGATGCGGTTCACATCGCCCTTCGGTATGGCGCGCAGATCCTTTGCTACCGATTGTCTGAAGGCAAGCCTATAGCCTGCCATGCGCCTTCAGGTCATTGAGCAGGGCTTCGTAGGAGATCGCTGGCTCGGCCACCCGCTCGTCGAAGGCGGCCAGATCCTCCTGGTCCTCGCGCAGGGCCTGGCGCAGGGCATCGTTGACGATCTCCGACACCGAGCGATGGGTTTCAGCGGCCTTGAGCCGCAGGGCGCGGTGAAGTTCAGGGTCAAAGTAGATGGTGGAGCGCTTGGACAGTTCGCTCATGGTCGGGTCACCTCCAGCGCAGCAGCGTAGCATCATGACGTCATAACGTCAAAATGTTGCGATGCTGTTTCCGGCTGTGCAGGGCAGTGAAACCCGGGCTGGCCCCGGATCCTGGCGATCAGGGTGCGCGTCGGCATATCCATCCCCGGTGGTTTTACGTGCCGGTTGGGTGACAGTGGCGCCGGCATTGGCTCTTTGGCTTGGAAGGCATGGCTTATGATGAAAACCTGTCTGAGTTATCGGAGTTGTCGAAAAAACACATCCGGTTAGAGCCGGATTTTTTGGCTTTATACATCGCCTTATCCGCCGCTTCCAGCAGAGCGAAAGGAGAGGATGCGTCCTTGGGGTAGAACGAGATCCCAATGCTGACAGAAATCTGGACAGGCTGTTGCGCAATGTGGAAGGGCATCGCGAGTGCATCAATAATCGTCTGGGCGACGAGCTCAACATCCTTGCGCTGCTTAGCGCCGGTGAGAATCACGGCAAATTCATCACCGCCCAAACGGGCAACCGTATCTTCCGCCCGAACACAATCAGTAAGGCGCTTTGCCACGTCAGACAGCAAACAATCCCCCGCTTCATGACCGAGCGAATCGTTGACTTCCTTGAAGCCATCAAGATCCATGAAAAATACGGAAAGGGGAAAGTTGCTGCGGTCTGCATGTTTGACCTCCTGTTCCAGACGATCCAGGAAAAGACGTCGATTCGGTAGCCCGGTCAGAAGGTCATGGTGGGCGTTGTGCCATATTTTTTCTTCGGCGAGCGCCTGTTCTGTAATATCCCGGGAAACGCAAACAATCGCTTCGGTGTTTTGATGCTCGTCCAGCACGGGCGCGAGCAGATACTCGAACCTTTCACCCTTGCCAGACGCAAAAGTGTGGATGAACTTGCCCCGGTAGGTGTGCTGGTCGGAAATCACTTTTTCAAGATTGCGCTGGAAGTCCGAGGCGAACGAAAACTCGAGGTCAAAGGTGGACTTCCCGATGATCGCCTCGGGCTTTAGAGCGAAAAGATCGGCGGTGGCTTTGTTTGCATAAATAAATCTGCCTTCGAGATCCAGCACATAAGTCGGATCAGGCGACGCGAGCAGGACGGCGCCGAGCAGCCGGGTTTCCGTATCTTTTACGGTGGCATATTGCTCGAGCGATTCGGCGACGGCCTGGTC
>JAIVHA010000118.1 GCA_020201295.1 Lysobacteraceae bacterium
TTCAGCTCTGGTTGCATTCGCGTGGAGCAGCCGCTGGAACTGGCCGAGTACCTGTTGGCCAGCGGCGGAAAATGGGATGCGGAGCAGCTGCGCGCCCTGATCGAGAGCGGTGTCACGCGCACCCTGATCCTGCCGGAGGTCATCCCGGTCTACATCCTCTATTGGACGGCCTGGGTCGACGATGAGGGCCTGACCCACTTCGTGGATGATATCTATGGCCTGGACCGGAGCATGCTGGGGGCCGACGCAAGCCCGCGTTGATGAGCAGGCGTGGCAGATTTCACAGTCCAGTCGCGAGTAGATCGCCTGGATGCCTGCATCGTTGTGGCGAAAAATATGTTCAAGGCAGAGAAGCTTAATCGGAAAAATCAAGTTAAAGCCCATTTTTTGAGCCGGGCTCGCCCGAATAACCAACCATGGAGAAAATGGGTTCTTCCCCCTTTTTTGATCCACCGAAGAACAACCTGCCGGCCAGCAGCAGGGGTAACGCCGCAGCCAAAAGTAACAAGCTTTGTCCGAGCAGGAGCTGTTGATCAACCAGGTAATTGGTGCATACCCGGATCGGCGAGACGCTGTACAGCCAGCCGAGCAGGATGAGCATGCTGAGCAGGTTACTCCAGATAAAACCACGGCCGATGGCCGACAGACGCCGCCAGCTCAGGGCCAGGGGCGCACCCACCAGCAGTGGCAGGCTGATGAACTTGGCCAGCTCCAGGTATCCATGGTTGAGCGCGCCGTCGAGGGAGCGCGGCAGCATCCAGAAGGCGGCCGCGAACAGCGCCAGCAGGGTGAAGGGCAGGCCGCCGCAATTCCAGTCTTCGAGGCGGCTGCGCAGCCGGGCCGGCAGCAGCTGCGCCGCATAGGCCCCGAGGGCCGCCAGCAGCGGGAGCTGCACCAACATGTGCGTGACCATCATGGCTTCGAGCTGCGCGCGCAGCGGTGGCGAGGTGAGCAACGCGAAGACGACCAGTGGTGCCAGCCAGCGCCGAGACATGGGGCGAGCATTCACAGCCAGGACTCCAGCCGGGCGGCGAACTCGAGCGGCCGGTCGAAGTCCTCGATGCGCGCCAACCGGCCCTCACGATCCACCAGGTGCAAGGCGGCATTGTGCTCGAAACCGCCGAAGCGATCGGGGATCACCACGATGCCGAAGGTGCGCAGCAGGGCCTCGAGCTCGTCCCTGTCCTCCACGCGTACCACCCGCCAGTGCTCGCCATCCGCATGGTGGCGTTTTCCATAGTCACCGAGCCGCGCCGGGGTGTCGCGCTCCGGGTCGAAGCTGATACTGAGCAGCATCACGTCGCGCCCGAGCCGCTCTGGCGGCAAGGCATTGCGCACGCGCTGGAACGACTGGCCCAGGGACATGCATACCGTCGGGCAGTTCACGTAGATGAACTCCACCGCCACCAGCCGGCCGCGCAGTTCCTGCAGGTCGAAGCGGCGTCCGTCCTGGTCCTGCAACAGCGCGGCCGGCACCGGCCGCGGGTTGGTGTGGATGGCGTAGCGGCGTGCGCCCTCGTCGGTGAAGGCGTTGAACCCATCGGTACCCCTGGCCAGCGTGCCAATGCCGAGGATCGTGATCGCCAGTGCGCTCAGCAGGCTGCGCGTCATGCCGCCGCCGTCCGGGCCTGGCGCAGGCGCAGCAGGAAGCGGGCGACGAAGGCCAGCGTCGCCGCCAGCACCAGGGCCGCGAACAGGGCGCCGATGCGGTCGTAGGGCAGCCACTCGGCCACGTGGGTGGCGAAGCGCCGTGGCGCGCCCGCCTTGCCGCCGGCCAGGAAGGCCAACACGAAGCCCGCTCCCGCGAGTGAGAACACCCAGAACCCCAGGCGGTCGATGCCGCGATCGCCGCGATCGCCGCGGCCGGAGTTGGCCGATGCGGTGCTGCGCCCGCCCTGTCCGAGGTAGTACATGAAGCCCAGTACCATCGGCAGCATGCCCAGCAGCAGGTAGGTGTGGAAATGCCCCGGCACCCACAGGGTGTTGTGCATCACCTGGTTGATGACCACGGTGGCATCGATGATGGCCGGGATCACGCCCGCCGCCCAGCCGAAGGTGGCGAGCAGCATCAGGCCGGAGGCCAGGTCCCAGCGGATGCCGGAGCGGTACACATTGGTGAGCGCGCCAAAGGCGGTCACCAGCAGCACCGGCAGGCCGCTGGCATAGGAAATGACCTGGCCGGCGACCAGTGCCCAGGTGGGCATGGCGAAATCCATGAGCAGGTGGTGCGGGTAGTTG
>JAIVHA010000275.1 GCA_020201295.1 Lysobacteraceae bacterium
CGCTCAGGCTGTCGGCGCCGAAGGAGAAGCGCAGTTCATCGCCGAGCCCCACCCCGAGCCGTTCCGCCAGTCCCGCCTCCATGGACACCACCGCCTCGCCCTGGCTATCCGCCGTCCACCAGCGCCCGGCGGTGAGCCGGTTGCCGGGCGGCAGTTGCCGGCTCCAGGTCAGGTTCAGTTCCCGGTTGATGGCGCCGGGGGTCTCCTCGCCTTCCGCCACCCGGCTGGCCGGGGGCTCGCCCGCGACGGCAGCCAGGCGGCCGCGCACCAGGGGATAGAGGCCGCTGTCCTGGATGTCACGCGCGCGCAGGAAGTCCTGGAATCCCTCCAGTTGTTCCGGCAGCACGTTCACCACGAAGTGGTTGGGGGTCTCGGCCGGCAGCTGCTGCTGCCAGTCGTCCAGTAAATCACCGCGCACCAGGGCGATCAGCGCCATGGCCATGAAGGTGAGGCCGAAGGCGAGGATCTGGCTGACGCTGAGCAGAGGCTGGCGCCATACATGCTGGAAACCCTGGCGCCAGGTGGCGCCCAGGCCGGGACGCAGCACGCGGCTGGCGCGCAGCAGCAGCCAGGCCGGCAGCCCCAGCAGGGCCAGGGCCGCCAGGGTACCGCCGATCAGTCCCAGGGTGAGGGCGGCGCTGCCCGTATAGCGCCACATCAGCACGGCCATGGCGCCAATGGCGGTGCCATAGACCAGCCAGCCACTCAAGGGCATGGGGGTCAGATCGCGGCGCAGTACCCGCAACGCCGGCACCTGGCGCAGGCGCAGCACCGGCGGCAAGGCGAAGCCCGCCAGCACGATCAGGCCGGTCAGCAGGCCGAGCAGTACCGGCAGCGGACCCGGGGACGGCAGTTTTCCGGGCAGCAGCTCGCGCAGCAGGTACAACAGGCCACCCTGCGCGAGGTAGCCGAGCAGGATGCCGAGGGCGGAACCCAGCAGTGCCAGCACCAGCAGCTGGGGCAGGAACAGGGCGAGGATGTCGCGCTGCGCGGCACCCAGGCAGCGCAGCATGGCGCTGACGTCGAAGTGCCGTTCCGCATACCGGCGCGCGCCCATGGCGATGGCCACCCCGGCCAGCAGCACCGCCACCAGGCTGGCCAGGCCCAGGTATTGTTCGGCGCGTTCCAGTGCGCCCCCCACGGTGGGCTGGCCGCCGCGCACATCCACCAGGCTCTGGCCTGGATCCAGCTGTGGCTCCAGCCAGTCGCGATAGCCGGCCAGGGCCGCCGTCTCACCGGCGAAGAAATCCTGGTAGGCGACCCGGCTGCCGGGCTGCAACACGCCGGCCCGCGCCAGGTCGGCCTGGTTCATCAGCACCCGTGGGGCCAGGGCGAAAAAGCCGCCGCCCGGGCCGGGCTCAAAGGCCAGCACGCCCGCCACGCGCAACTGGACGTTGCCCAGCTCCAGGGTCTGCCCCACCTCCATGTCCAGCAGCGGCAGCAAACGTGCTTCCACCCATACCTCGCCCGCTGGCGGTATGGACTTCACCACACGCTCCTCGCCATAGGGACGCTCCGCCACCCGCAATTCACCACGCAGCGGGTAGCCTTCGGTCACGGCACGGATGGCGCTGAGTTGCAGACCATCACCGCGCATCACTACGCTGGGAAACTCCAGCACCCGGCTATGGTCGAGACCGCGGCGCCCGGCCTCTTCCAGCCATTGCTCGTCCGGGGCGCGCGCACCGCGCAACAGCAGATCCCCCCCCAGCAGCCCGGCCGACTGGCTGACCATGCCGCGTTGCAGGCGATCGGTGAAAAAGCCGATGGCCGTGGTGGCGGTGACGGCGATGACCAGGGCGGCAAACAGGATGCGCAGCTCGCCGGCGCGCCAGTCGCGCGCGAGCAGGCGCAGGGCCAGGCGCAGGTGCGCAAGTCTAGTGCTCATCGGCCACCACCCGACCGGCTTCCAGGCGGATGGTCCGCTGGCAGCGTCGCGCCAGGTCCGGGTCATGGGTGACCAGGATCAGGGTAGTGCCGCGTTCGGCATTGAGTTCGAACAACAGGGATATGATGCGGGCGCCGGTGGCGGCATCGAGATTGCCGGTGGGTTCGTCGGCGAACAGTACCGCAGGCGTCATGGCGAAGGCGCGGGCGATGGCCACGCGCTGCTGCTCGCCACCGGAGAGCTGGCGCGGGTAATGTTCCAGGCGTGGTTCCAGGCCCACGCGCTGCAGCAGCTGCGCCGCCCGGGTCGGTCCAGCCCGGCCAGCAAACCGAGCAGCGTGGACTTGCCCGAGCCGGAAACACCGACGATGGCGACACTCTCGCCGCTTGCCACGCTGAAATTCACCTCGCGCAGGATCTCCAGGGAACCGGCGGCCGTGCTGACTTGCTTACCTACCCCTTGTGCGGAAACAATAGGCGTTTCGCGCGGTCTATTGTGCATGCCCAAACTGATTGCCTCTCTTCTGCTGTGGTTCCTGTCCTCGTCCGCCACGGCCGGCACCCTGCTGGTGCTGGGTGACAGCCTGAGTGCGGGGTACGGCGTGGCGCCCGGGCAAGGCTGGGTGTCCTTGCTGCAACAGCGCCTGGAGCAGCGCGGGGATGCCTGGCGCGTGGTCAATGCCAGCATCAGCGGGGATACCACCGCCGGAGGTCGCGCGCGGCTGCCAGCGGCGCTGGAACGCCACCAACCCGATGTCCTGGTGCTGGAGCTGGGCGCCAACGACGGCCTGCGCGGCCTGTCGCTGGCCGCCATGCAGGGCAATCTCGATGCCATGATCGAACAGGCCCAGGCCAGGGGGATCCGGGTGCTGCTCATCGGCATGCGCATGCCGCCCAATTACGGCCGGCGCTACACCGAGGGCTTCACCGCCATCTACGCGGAGCTGGCCGCCAGGCACGAAGTGCCACTGGTGCCCTTTCTGCTCGAACGGGTGGCATTGGATGCCGGCCTGATGCTGTCCGACAATCTGCATCCCAATGCCTCGGCCCAACCCCTGTTGCTGGACACCGTGTGGTCGCAACTGGAACCCATGCTGTCCGACACCCGGACGCATGCCACCGTTCTGAAGACCACGGGAAAGGGAAATAGTGCCGGGAAATGATGGATTTTGCCAACTGGACGCGGCGAGAGGACCCGGTCACGGCGTCGACCCAGGCAGGGCTTCATGGTACGGTATGCGCCGGTTTGCGCGCGAAATGCCTGGGACTAGCCTTTCCCGGCAGCGCCTTGCCGACCTGTCCCGGTAGCTCAGACGGATAGAGCAAGCGCCTCCTAAGCGCTAGGTCGGAGGTTCGACTCCTCTCCGGGACACCACTCACTGCGTTCGTGGCCTCCCAGTTCGGAGTCCCGGCCCTGCGCGCACAGCGCTTCGGGCGTTCGGCGCATGCGAAGCCCGCGCTTCGCAAAAATCATTCGCCTTACCCTCTCCGGGACACCATAAATAACAATACGTTATAGACGAATGGCACTGACTTAACGTCATTGCGAGCGAAGCGCGGCAATCTCCTACCATGAAATCAGTCAGTTGGAGATTGCCGCGTCACTTCTGGCCCATAGAATCCCTTCGGGCTTCATC
>JAIVHA010000153.1 GCA_020201295.1 Lysobacteraceae bacterium
TCTCCGGCCTGGCCAGCTCCGGGGACATCACCCTGTCCTTCATCGGCGAGGGCGTGGACCCGCAAGCCGAATCGATCCTCTCGGCGGCACTGCGTTTCCCACAGGGACACAACCTGGTGCCTGGAGAGGCCAACACGGTAATCGTCGGCAGTGGCCTCGCCGAGAACCTGCAGGCCGGCATCGGCAGTAGCCTGGTGCTGATCGCCAACACGGAAACGGGTGGCATCAGTGCGGTGGAGGCGCGCGTGGTCGGCATTTTCGAGTCCATCTTCAAGGCCTATGACGACGTCGCCCTGCGCATTCCCCTGCCCCTTGCCCGGGAACTCATGCGCACGGACGGCGAGCACCTGCGCCTGGTGCTGCTCGATCGCATCGACCAGACCGAGGCCGCCGTACAACAACTGCGCGACACCCTGCCCAGCGACCGCTACCAGGTCGTGCCCTGGCAGGACATGTCCGATTTCTATAACAAGAGCGTGGAACTTTTTTCCAAACAGGTAGGAGTAATCTATCTCATCATCGCCGTCATCATCGTGCTGGCCATCTCCAATACCATGACCATGGCGGTCATGGAGCGGGTCGGCGAGATCGGTACCCTCATGGCCCTGGGCAACCGCCGCCGGGACATCCTCGGCATTTTCCTGGCGGAAGGCTGCATCCTGGGCCTGCTCGGGGCCCTGGTGGGCCTGGTACTGGGCGTTATGCTGGGCCTGCTCATCAGCGCCATCGGCATCCCCATGCCACCCGGGCCGGTGATGGCCTGGGGGTATGAGGCCGGCATTCGGCTGTCAGCGGAAAACCTGGTCAAGGCGGCGGTCATTGCCCTGGCCACCACCGTGCTGGCCAGCCTCTATCCCGCCTGGAAGGCATCCCGGCTGGGCATCGTCGATGCCTTGCGGACCCGGCAGTAGGAACCGCCCATGACCCAGCTACTCCGCCTCGCCCTGCGTAACCTGTTCCGCAATCGCGTGCGCAGCATGATCACGCTGGGGGCGATCCTGTTCGGTGTTTGCGGCCTGATCCTGTCCGGCGGTTTCGTGCGCGACATCTTCCTGCAGCTGGGCGAGGCCCTGATACACTCCCAAAGCGGCCATGCCCAGATCGGCCATGAAGCGGTCTTCAGCTACGGCTCCCGTTCACCGGAACGCTACCTGCTGGAAGCACCGGCCGAACTGCGTGCCTCCATCACGGAGCAACCGGAGGTCAAGGATGTGATGGCGCGCATCACCTTTTCAGGTCTGCTCAATAACGGCAAGACGGACTACGCCATCGTCGGCGACGGCGTAGAGCCGGAGGGGGAGAATCGCCTGGGCACCCACCTGCACCTGGTCAGCGGACGCATGCTGGAAAATGACGACCGGTTCGGCATCATGCTCGGCGAGGGCGTGGCGAGCGCCTTGCAACTCGAGGTCGGCGACCAGGCCACCTTGCTGGCCAATACCGTCCATGGCGCCTTGAACACCCTGAACCTGGAAGTGGTGGGCGTCTTCCAGACCTTCTCCAAGGACTTCGATGCCCGCGCCATCCGCATCCCCCTGTCCGCGGCCCAGGACCTGCTGCTTACGGACGGCGTAACGAAATTCGTGGTCACGCTCCATGACACCCCGCTCACCGGGGAATTCACGGCTCGCATGCGCCAGCGGCTGCCCGCCCCCCTGGCGGTCCATGACTGGAAACAGCTAAATGACTTCTACGGAAAAACCGTCGACATGTACAATCAGCAATTTGGTTTTCTGAAGGCCATGGTACTGCTGATGGTATGCCTGAGCGTGATCAACACCGTGAACATGAGCCTGATGGAACGCACCTGGGAGTTCGGCACCATGCGTGCCCTGGGCAACCGCAATCGCACCATTACCGGACTGATCATGAGCGAAGCCAGCATGCTGGCCCTGCTGGGCGCGAGCCTGGGACTGGCACTGGGCATTTCGCTGGCCATGATCATCTCCGGCATCGGCATCCCCATGCCCCCGCCGCCCAATGCGGACTTGAGTTACGATGCCTATATCCGCATCGTACCGGAGGTGTTGCTGGAGTCCTGGCTGATCGGCCTGGGGGCCACCCTGCTGGCGTCCCTGTACCCGGCATGGCGTTTCACCCGTATCCCGATCATCGATGCCTTGCGCACCCGTGAATAATACCCAGAAAGGAACCTGCCACATGGAATCGCACCGCCACCACGTACCGAAAACCCGCCTGCTGTCCGGTCTCGCCGTCCTGTTGCCACTCACGATCCTGACCCCGCTGCCATCACTGGCGGACAATGGAGTGCCCTCCGGCATGGAGGACCTGTTCGCCGAACCGCCAAGGGACGCGCCCGCCGACACGGCCGCCCCGACTCCCGGGCTGGACGCGTCACTGGAGGACATGTTTGCCGAAGACAGTCCGCCGGAAGCCACGCGCGCGGCAGCGCCCTTCACGGGCTTTTTCCAATCGGAACTGGCCTATAGCACCGAAAGCCCCAGCCACTGGTCCAAGTTCCGCAACCTGCTGGAGATCGGCACCGGTGGCGACCTGGATAATGGCATGCGCTGGAAGCTGAGCGGCCGCTTGAGTTACGACGCGGTCTTCGACCTGGAGGATGATTTCTACCCCAAGGCGGTACGCAACGACCGCCGCCGCGAGGCCTGGCTGCACGAAACCTACCTGGACATTCCCGCCGGCGAATGGGCCCTGCGACTCGGACGCCAGCACATCATCTGGGGTGAGATGGTGGGGCTGTTCTTTGCCGATGTGGTCTCCGCCCGCGACATGCGCCAGTTCGTCGCCCAGGATTTCGAGCTGCTGCGCATACCCCAGTGGGCGGTGCGTGCCGAGCATTTCGGCGAGTCGGTACACCTGGACGCCATCTGGATCCCGTACATGAGCTATGACGAGATCGGCCGCCCCGGCGACGACTTCTACCGTCTGCCGGTACCACCGGAACCAGGCTACGGTGTGGCCATCCTCGGCGAGGACACTCCTTCCCGCTCTCTGTCCAACAGCGCCTTCGGCCTGCGCCTGTCACGCATGATCAATGGCTGGGACCTGTCCGGTTTCTACTACCGCAGCATGGACGCCGCACCCGCCTTCAGTCGCACGGTCATGGGGCAGACCCTGGTGTTCCAACCGGAACATTTCCGTATCCAGCAGTTCGGCACCACCCTTTCCAAGGACATCGGTCGCAGCCTGATCCTCAAGGCCGAGGCGGTCTATACCCTGGACAAGCGTTTCTCGGTCACCAACCTTAACGATCCGGACGGGTTGGTCAAGCAGGACATGCTGGATTACGTGGTGGGGCTGGAGCACACCTTCGACAGCGGTGCACGCATCAATGTGCAGTTATTCCAACGCTGGTTTCCCGACCATGTGGACAGCATGATCCCCGACGAGGTGGAAAGCGGCTACAGCCTCTATGCCACCACCGAATGGCTGAATGGCCGCCTGCGTCCGGAATTGACCTGGATACAGGGCTTCAATCAGGGGGACTGGCTGGCACGCCCGAAACTCAACTGGCATTTTGCACCAAACTGGCGCGCGGCCCTGGGCGCGGATATCTTTGATGGTCGCCCCACCACCCTGCTGGGACAGTTCGACGGTGCCGACCGGGTGTACGCGGAACTGCGCTATAGCTACTAGGCTCCTAGAGTACCGCCACGACGGCGGCGGCCGCCTGGCAGCCCCATGGTTCAGCTACCGCTGTCGGCCAGATCCGTCTTGATGGAAAACAGCAGGGCCTCGATTTCGGGGTGCAGACCCTGGAACAGGCCTTCGCGTGAGATATAGTAGGCCGCCCGCTGGCCGTGGTATTCCATGACGCCGCCAGCCTGCTGGAATTCGATGCCAAAACGCTTCAAGTGTCGCGCCAGGCGCGGCTCCATCATGGCAAATACCCCATCCAGGCCCAATTCCAGACCGATGGAAGTGGCCGCCATGTACAAGCCCAGTGCGATGTGAGGACTGCGACGCTGATCGTCCTCCCGCCCCCCTTCTCCCGTGGCGCCAACCGGGCAAGTCTGCTCGCCCTTGCGGCGCCGGAAGCGGGCAGGAACCGCCAGGCGTGAAATCTCGCCGTAGCGCGCACCACGCGCACGCAGCTCGTGCATCAGGGCAGGATCGAGGCTTTGCCAGCAGTATTTTTCCAGGGGCAGGCGGGTCTGCTCATCCAGGGCATGGCGCGCAATCAGGCGCACACAGCCGGCGTACTCGCCGCTACCACGGTGCCGCAGCAGACAATGGCGGGCCTGGGCATCGAACTCATCCCGCTCGCGCTGGTCGGGAAAACGGCTGGCGTCCTCGTAGGCCAGTTCCCGGCAATAGACCTCGTACCGAATCCGATAGACCTCGTCCTGCAGGGCAGCGCTATCTGCCGCGAGTACCTGGAAGTAATCATGGAAGGATGCTGACAAGCAACTGGACTCCTGCATTTTATTCATGCTCTAGCACTCTTGCGCATCTCACTGGATCATCGTCAGCCGATTGGAACCTCGGTCGGCGACACCCTTGACCCGATAACAAATAAACGTTCATGTAAGAAATGGCGGAAAAAATCCCGAAATCTTTACTGAAATGGGGAAAAAACACCGAAATCCCATTCATGAGGCGATGCTAGCCGGAGGACATCCATGCCGACTGTCACCAAACTGAGACAGTAATAATTCTTTTTTATCAATGTGTTGTAAATTATGCTGCAAAACCTGTCCCCGTATTAAGACAATTCAGCCGCTATTTGCCGGGCATTTACCCCGTCGGTAATTCTTGTAGCCGGTAACCCCTTGATTCACTGTCACCCTGATCGATTGGCCTATTTTTTGCTATGGCAACCGGATGTGGTGTTCATATAGAGTAGTAACCATGCAAGGGATTCACCGCTCGAGTATGTTCAGACCTGCCACACCGCCCGGTACCAGCGACATGGCGAATATGCTGTGAGGAGTATAGTGCCTACATCGACTCCCGCCGGGCACGCACACCCCACGCCGCCCTCTTCCCATTCGTCCAAAACCGCCAGACCGGTTCCGTCGGTCCTTGGCACCGGGAGTACACATGGATCGTTCGTGCATGTTTGATCATGAATACGAGACTATTCTTGCCGACACCAGCGAAGCACGTCGCGTGCATCACCAGATCCGCTACCAGGTCTTTTGCGAGGAAACCGGTTTCGAGGATGGGCGCGAATTCCCCGCCAACGAGGAATTTGACCAGTGGGACCGGCACGCCGTGCCCTTCATCGTACGTACACGCCAGACCCAGGAATGGGTTGCCACCCTGCGCCTGATACTGCCCCGGGCGAGCCTGCCTTCCCAGCAATTATGCATGCTCGACCGTGGCGCCATCGCCAAGATCAAACCCCATGAGGTCGGCGAGATTTCCCGCCTGTGCGTGCTTCCCACCTTCCGGTGCCGCCGTCGCGCACCGGGAAGGAGGCGCAACACCGTGGTGAACCACCAGCACGAGTCGGAGATCACCCTGGGCCTGTTGCGTGCAGCCGCAGCCTACAGCCGGCAGATGGAAATTCGTTACTGGTATGTGCTGACCACGGGTGGGCTCGCCCGGCTCATGAGCCGCATGCATCTGCCCCTGCATCCCATCGGCAGAGGTATCGAGCACCGCGGCACACGCTACCCCTTCCTGGCCCATATCGAAAAAAGCCAGGCCCGCGCAGGAAATGTTTCACCCGAGTTCGAGCGACTGTTCAGCCATCCCAACCCCTATATACGCTACAGCGCGCTCCAGGAAGAGGGAGCGGAACCGGTCTGGGATGACCTGGAGGGGCTGGAACTGGGTTGCATCGCCTGAAACAGGCGATGCATTAGCACAACATTCCGTCTTCGATTTGCACCACCCGATCCGCCATCTCCATCACCTTCGGGTCATGGGTGGAGAAGATGAAGGTGGTACCCTTTTCCCGGTTGATGGCATGCATCAGCTCCAGGATGCTGGTACCGGTCTTGTGATCCAGGTTGGCGGTGGGTTCGTCGGCCAGCACGATGGCCGGGCGGGCAATCAGGGCCCGGGCGATGGCCACCCGCTGGCGCTGGCCACCGCTGAGCTGGTTGGGACGGTGGGTGGCGTAATCGCCGACACCGACCAGTTCCAGGTAGCGTTGCACCCGGGCCCGGCGCCGGGCCTTGTCGAAGCGGAACTGGAGCAGTGGGTATTCGACATTCTCCGCGGCGGACAATACCGGCAACAGGTTGAAGGTCTGGAACACAAAGCCGATCTTCCTGGCCCGCAGGTCCGCCAGTTCGTCCGGGGTCTTGCCGGCCACATCCTCGCCATCGATGAGGATGTGGCCGGTACTGGGACTGTCGATACAACCAATGAGGTTGAGCAAGGTGGATTTGCCGCTGCCGGAGGGTCCGGCGATGGCCAGGAACTCGCCCTCCTCCACATCCAGGCTGGTTTCACGCAAGGCCTGTACGCGCTGCTCGCCGAGCGCATACTCCTTGCTAACGCCTCGCACCTCAACCACTGCCGCCATGATCATTCATTCATAATGTGAAGGGTTTCATGCTAATGGATCGGGGTAGTTTGCACAATCAGACTGAAAATCCCGCCACCCTGGCCGATAACGACCCGAGCGGACCGGAAGACGACATGAATATGGAATCCAGATGAAAACGACCCCACTGTTGCAGATTTGTTGTCTCATCCTTTCCCTGTGCGTCTTCATTCCGGCCGGCGCAAAGGAAACCCTCGATGCCGCGCGCATCGTCGAGAATGCCGATCAGATCCGCTTCCCGGCCAAGGGCTTCCAGGTGGATGCCCGGGTCATCTCCATCACCGACGGCGCGCGCAGCGTCCATCAATACCGCATCCTGTCCCAGAACAAGGACAACACCATTGTCATGACCACCGCCCCGGCATCGGAGCGGGGACAGACCATGCTGGTGAAGGGGCAGGACCTCTGGGTATTCATGCCCAATGTCTCCCAGGCCGTGCGCCTTCCCCTGTCGCAACGGCTGACCGGCCAGGTGGCCAACGGCGATCTCGCCCGCGCCAATTTCAGCGGCGACTACGATCCAAAACTGCTGCGCACGGAAACCATCGAGGGCGGGGAATACCATGTGCTGGAATTGACGGCCGTGAACCGTCGCGTCACCTATCACCGGGTAATGTACTGGGTGGGAAAAGGCAGCCATCGTCCCTTCAAGGCGGAGTTCTATGCCCTGTCGGGCAATCTGCTCAAGACCGCCCACTATCGTGACTATGTGACCATGGCCGGGGTGGAACGCCCCTCGAAACTGTATATGCAGGACCCGCTCAAGAGCGGGTCACACTCGCTGATGGAGTACAGCAACATGCAACTGCGGGACCTGCCCGACCGTTTCTTCACTCACAACTACCTGCGTCGCCTGCAGTAGATCAGTCCTAAGTCCGCTAGCGGTTCAGTTCCCGCAGCAACTCCCGCGCCGATTCCGCGAGCGCGAATTGCTCATGCTCCGCCAGGAGATTCACCAGTTCCCGTCGTGCCGCCGCCGGCTGCCCATCGTGCTGCTGCCACAAGGCATCCAGGTAGCGTGCCTCCGGGCTGCGGTGGGTACGGGTCAGGAGTTCATCGATGAAGTCCCGCGCTTCCTTCCCCTTGCCCTGGGCCAGCAAGGCGCGCACCAGGGTATCCAGCACGTAGGGATGATCCGGCAGTTCATTCAAGGCGCGTCGGGCATGGGCCTCCGCGCCCTCGGGATCCTGTTCCATGAGCAGGTGGGCCAGGTTGTTGAGTGCCAGCACCTGTCCGGGCGCCAGCGCGATGATCCGGCGATAGAGATCCATGGCCTGCTGGCGCTGATCCAGTAGCATGGCGTAATTGGCCTGCGCAAGCAGCAGATGAATGTCGTCGGGATGTTCGGCCGCCCAATCCTCCAGAACGTCCATGGCAGCCTCCTTTTCACCCGCATTCCATTTCACCCCAGCCAGCTCCACCACCAGGGCGGTGGACGGCGAACGGGCCAGGGCCTCGCCATAGGCCCGGGCCGCTCGCTCAGGCTGGTTCCGGGCCATGGCGAGCGCACCTTCCAGCACATGGGTGCGCGGATGATCCCCCAAGTCTTTCTGCAGGGATTGCAGCACCCGCTCGGCCTCGTCGAGTTTCCGTTCCTGGACCAGGACATGCCCCCACTCCAACCTGGCCTCGATATGCCCGGGTTCCACTTCCAGGGCGCGGGCAAGCTGCCGTTTCACACAGTCACGGTCATCGGTGCGGTCACACACCAGCGCCAGCCAGTAGTATCCCTGGCCGCGCTCCGGCACGACATCCACCAGGGCCGTGAATTCCGCCCGGGCACTGGACCAGTTCTGAAG
>JAIVHA010000276.1 GCA_020201295.1 Lysobacteraceae bacterium
AGGGTACGACGGAGTCGCCCTTCGCCGGGGACTTCGCGTGGTTCCAGGCACTGGTGGCACTGGCCGCCTTCATCGCCCTGTGGCGCTACAAGGTCGATATCCTGAAGGTGATCGGCGCCTGCGCGCTGGTGGGGCTGGGGTATACCTGGGTGGGGGGCTAGCAGCCTTGATGGCCACGGCAGCACACGGAAAACACGGAAAATATTTACGTCGTAATGCAAGGCGTTTGTAGGAGCGGCCTCTGGCCGCGAACCCTGTGTGGTACGCCGGGCATTCGCGGCCAGAGGCCGCTCCTACGGGTGGCTTCCATTGGCAGCAATGCAATCTTTCCGTGTTTTTCCGTGTGCTTCCGTGGCCATGACATTACGTGAATTTCAGGTTGAAGGAGTACTATGGATCAGGCCTTCTCGTCCAGCAGCGAACCCAGCATCTCGTCCAGCCGCCTGATGACCTGGGCCGAGGCCTGCACCTGCAGTTCGTTGAGCTTGAGGTTCACCAGCGGCTCCACCAGGTCGGCGGGGGTGCCGCCCATCTGGCCGGCGCTGGCGATCTTCGCGGCGTTTTCCTGGGCGCCCTGCAGTCCGCGCTGGACGCCGAGCATGGCCTGGTTGAAGGCTCCACCGATTTTCATGACATCACCTCATACATAGAAATCGAGTTCCTCGCCGAGGCGAGTCGGCGCGTTCCCGTTCCCTTCCAGCGGCTGCGCTGTGCGGCTGTAGGTATCGTTCGCCGCCCTGCGCTCCTGCGGATGTTCACGACTCACCACCCTGGTATCGTCGCGCTGATGATCGGTCAGCGGATGGCGGGCACCGGCCTCCGCGCCATTGGGCGTGGGCGTGGGGCGCACCGTGGCCTGCCCTGGCGGGACCGGCTCCGGTCGCACGGGCATGACCATCAACTGCGGCGGTGGAAGAGGTGAATCGATCATGGTGCCTCTTGTATTGGGCAATCCATGGCGTGTGGCGCTCCCCTGCATACTCGCTAGCGGCTGGCGCCGCAGGGACTTTAAGCCCCGGATTTGCCTGAACTGTGACCGGGTTGGCAGTTTCGCCGCATACAGCTTTGCGGCTATACTTGCCGCCGTATTTTTCGCCGCGCGCGGATTCAGGCCGGCCGCGCCAGGCCGCACCCCGAAACCCGGGGCGGAATTCTGATAACTATTTGTTTATTCAGGGGTATATCGTGAGTCAACAGGACCGCACGTTCATGACCACCTTCGTCGGCATACTGGCCGCGCTGGTCGTCATCGCCTTCGCATTCTATTTCATCGCCCGCGGCGTCACCGGTGGCGGCGAGGAGGCCAATGGACCCGATCCGCGCATGGAGGCCAAGATCCTGGAAAACATCGCCCCGGTGGAGAACATCCGCGTGGGCGGTAGTGCTGCCCAGGACGCAGCCCCGCGCGCCGCCCGTTCCGGCAGCGATGTCTATGCCGCCGCCTGTATCGCCTGCCACGCCGCCGGCGCCGCCGGCGCGCCCAAGACCGGTGACCAGGCCGCCTGGGCGCCCCGCGCCGCCCAGGGCATGGACACCCTCATGAGCCACACACTCAACGGCCTCAACGCCATGCCGCCCAAGGGCACCTGCGCCGATTGCAGCGAGGAAGAACTGCGTAATGCCGTGCAACACCTGCTGAAGGAAGCCGGTGTCGAGGCCAAGGGCGGCCAGGCTGCCGCCCCCGCGGCTGCACCCGCCGCACCGGAAGCCGCCGCGGCCCAGCCGGCCGCCGCTTCCGGCAAGGGCAAGGAAATCTACCAGGCCAGCTGCTTCGCCTGCCACGGCACCGGTGCCGCCGGCGCCCCCAAGCTCGGCGACCAGGCCGCCTGGGCACCGCGCATCGACAAGGGCATGGATACCCTGATGCAGCACACCCTCAACGGCTTCAACGCCATGCCGCCCAAGGGCACCTGCATGGCCTGTTCCGATGACGACCTCAAGGCCGCCGTCGAGTACATGATTGCCGAAAGCAAGTAAGGCCACGCCAGCGTGACTAGGGAAAAGCCGCCTCCGGGCGGCTTTTTTAATCGCACCGTGACAACCCCGTCGGACTGAAGTCCGACCTACAAACCCCCACCCCCATCTGGGTTGCCACCCTGTAGGTCGGGCTTGTAGGTCGGGCTTCGGCCCGACAACTGCCTGAACACCACCAAACCCGTCGGACTGAAGTCCGACCTACAAATC
>JAIVHA010000018.1 GCA_020201295.1 Lysobacteraceae bacterium
GGGAGGAACTGTCATGGCATCATCACCGGTCTGCTGGAAATGTGGCGCCTCCATCGAAGCGCAGCTTTTGCCCCTGAGCCGGCTGGCGGAATGTGTCGCCTGTCGTGCGGAATTGCATGTCTGCCGTCAGTGCCTGTTTTTCGATACCGGCAAGGCCAGCCAGTGCCGCGAGCCCGTCGCCGAGGAGGTGCAGGACAAGACCCGTGCCAATTTCTGCGGCTATTTCCAGCTGCGGCCAGACGCCTACCAGTCGGCCGATGACCGTGCCGCCGAGGCCGCCCGCGCCGAGTTGGAGGCATTGTTCGGTCTTCGCAAGGAAGATTGATGGTAGCGCCAGGCCGGATCAGCCTGACATCTTTTTCTTCAGGGTCTTGTGGATTACCCGTGCTACGGCGGCGAAGGCGAAGCTGCCGGTGACGAAGCTGGCCGATCCGTAGCCGAAACGGCAGTCGAGGTGCACGCCGTGGATACCCGGCTTGTCGTGGCCCACGCTGCCGTCCCCCCGGGGATAGAGTTGCTGCTGGCCGGAGAAGACACACTCCACCCCGAAGCTCTTTCTGGCATTGCGGCTGAAGTTGAAATCATCGCGCAGTCGAGCGCGTACCTTGGCCGCGAGTGGATCGTTGTAGGTACGGCTGAGATCGCGCACCTGGATCATGGTGGGATCGGTGAGGCCGCCGGCGCCGCCGGTGGTGATGACGGGTATCTTGTTGCGCCTGCAGGTGTAGATGATCATGGCCTTGAACTGGATGCTGTCGATGGCATCGATGACGTAGTCGTAGCCCCGTTCGGGGGACAGCAGTTCACGGTAGTTGTCGCGGGTAATGAAATCATCCACCACATGACAGACACCGTGGGGATTGATGGCGGCGATACGTTGCGCCATGACGCGGATCTTTTTTGCTCCGACGGTATCGCTGAGGGCATGCAACTGGCGGTTGACGTTGCCCAGGCTGACCTCGTCATGGTCGATGAGGGTCAGGGTGCCGATGCCGCTGCGCGCCAGGGCCTCCACCGCCCAGGACCCGACCCCGCCGATGCCGATGACGCAGACGTGCATGGCACGCAGGTGGGGGACGGCGGCGGAGCCGTACAGGCGTTCGATGCCGCCGAAGCGTTGGGAATAATCCGCTGAATTCATGGGCGGCAAGATAGCAGGAAAGGTGCAGCCTGGCACCTGGTGACCTACGGCGGCTGGTTAGCCGTCATTGCGAGGGCAGCGAAGCAATCTCCAGGGCATGACTGCAACTGTCGGGAGATTGCTTCGCTGCCCTCGCAATGACGGGAAGGGGGGAAGGCCGGGCCCCGTTGCGGGGCCCGGCCATTGCTTTCCTAGCGGAAGCTGTCCTGGGTGATGCTGGCGTACCAGCCCTCGGCGTAGCGTGCCTCCTGAGTGCGGAACTGCTGGGGCACGTCGGTCGGACTGACACCCCCGGCACCCTTCACCCCGGCAATGGCGCCATCGTCGCCCAGGCGATAGACCGCGGCCACGGTGATGCCGTAGTCGGGGCCGATCAGGCTGTAGCAGGTATTGACGTGCGAGGGTGAGATCACCGGCAGGTCCTTCAGCATGGCAACGATGGCCGCGGCGGTCATCTTGGCCTGGCTGTTGGCGGAATGCCCCGACTTGGGCATGGCGCCGGCGATGCTCGAATCCCCGATCACGTGAATGCCCGGGTGGATGGTCGACTCGAAGGTCTGTTGGTTGACGGGGCACCAGCCGCCCTCGTTGGTCAACCCGGCGATCTGGGCCAGCTGGCCGGCCCGCTGCGGCGGGATGATGTTGAGCACATCCGCCTTGTGCTGGTCCATGCCGCTCTGGGCGTACACGGTGCGGGTGGCGGCATCGACCCGTTCCACCTTGCCGCCAGAGCTGCCGGGTACCCACTCGATCATGCCGGGATAGAGGGCGGCCCAGCCGGCCTCGAACAGCCCCTTCTTGGAGAAGGCGTCCTTGGTGTCGAGCATGAGGATCTTGGACTTGGGCTTGTTGGTCTTCAGGTAATGGGCAATCATGCTGGCCCGTTCATAGGGTCCCGGCGGGCAGCGGAAGGGGTTGCCGGGAATCGCCATCAGCACGGTGCCGCCATCAGGCATGGCGCGCAGCTGGTCGTACAGCAGCTTGGTCTGCGGGCCGGCCTTCCAGGCGTGGGGAATCTTTTCGGCAACGCTGGCATCGTAGCCCTCGATCTCCTCCCAGCGGAAGTCGATGCCCGGTGATACCACCAGCCGGTCATAGCTCAGTGACTGGCCGCCAGCCAGCACCACGCGCCGCTGTCCGGGTTCGATGGCAGTGACAGTGTCGTGCACCACCTTGACGCCGTAGCGGCTGTTGAGGTCGCCATAGCCGTGGGTGATATCGCCCATGCCGCGCAGGCCGCCCAGCACCCAGTTGCTGCCCGGGCAGGTGGTGTACTGGCGGTTCTGTTCCACCAGGGTGACCTCGAGGTTGGAGTCAAAGCGTTTCAGGTATTTTGCACAAGTGGCGCCTCCGAAGCCGCCTCCCACCACGACTATCTTCGCGGCCGCCTTTCCGGACACGACACCCTGACTGGCACAACCGGCGAGGCCCAGCGAGGACAATGCGCCACCGGCGCCCAGGACCTTGAGGATCTTTCGACGTGAAATCGTTTTCATAGGGGCATCTCCAGTCATTTTATGTTGCTGAGGTAATTGGCGATGTGAACGATTTCTTCGTCCGTATAGCCCTTGGCGTGACGATTCATGACCGTCGCCGCGCGCAAATCCTCCCGGAAGGCCTTCATGGTGGCGATCAGGGAATCGGCGGGTATGCCATAGATGCTCGGAATGGCGCCCGTGCTCTTGCCGTCGGTGCCATGACAGGCGAAACAGGTACTGGCCATGACGGCGCCGCGGCTGATTTCCGCCTGGGCCAGCGGGGATGCGGCCAGCAACAGGGCGATCACCGCCGCGGTTGTCTTACCTGAACGCAAGGGGGGTGTACTTTTCATGGTGGAGACCTCCTGATGGTAGGGCGAGATTTGCTGTTATCGGATCTCAGCAATGACTGGCTACACAGCCAAGCATAGCAGTAATCGTAAGTATCGCAATTTTCATGAAAAAACCTGTCATGACAGGTCTGTCATGACAGCCGGGCAGGGTGGGTTTCAGTGCCCGGGACGAGGCTGGCGCAGCTGCTTTTCCCGGCGGTGCATGAGCCAGCCGGCAATGAGGATGCAGAGGGTGACGAAGGCGACGATGAGGGTGGCCAGGGCATTGATCTGCGGGCTGACGCCCAGGCGCACGCTGGAATAGACCACCATGGGCAGGGTGGTGGAACCGGGGCCGGCGACGAAGCTGGCGATGATCAGGTCGTCCAGGGACAGGGTGAAGGCCAGCAGCCAGCCGGCCACCAGGGCCGGGGCGATCACCGGCAGGGTGATGACCAGGAATACCTTCCAGGGCCGGGCGCCAAGGTCCATGGCGGCTTCTTCCAGCGAGGTATCCATCTGGCCCAGGCGCGATTGCACCACCACGGTGACGAAGGCGGCGCTGAAGGTGATATGCGCCAGGGTGATGGTGGTGATGCCGCGTCCCGCCGGCCAGCCGAGGGCCTGTTCCATGGCCACGAACAGCAACAGCGAGGCCAGGCCGAGGATCACCTCAGGCATCACCAGCGGTGCGCTCACCAGGGTGGTGAACAGCAGGCGGCCGCGGAAGCGCCCGAAGCGCACCAGCGTCAGCGCCGCCAGGGTGCCGAGCAGCACCGCGAAACTGGCGTTCATGGCCGCCACCCGCAGGCTCACCCAGGCGGCGGCGAGGATCTGGTCGTTGCGCAGCAGCTCGCCATACCACTTGGTGGAGAAGCCGCCCCACACGGTCACCAGCCGCGATGCGTTGAAGGAGTACACGATCAGGGAAATAATCGGGATGTACAGGAAGGCATAGCCGAGGGCCAGCAGGCCGAACAGCAGGAAGGGCTTGCGGCTGTTCACAGGGCCGCCCGCGCGCGCGCCTCGGCCTTGCCCTGGTAGCGCTGGAACAGGGCCAGTGGCACCACCAGCAGCACCAGCATCACCACCGCCACGGCGGCCGCCGCCGGCCAGTCGCGGTTGGCGAAGAACTCGGTCCACAGCACCTTGCCGATCATCAGCGTGTCCGGCCCGCCGAGCAGGTCGGGGATGACGAACTCGCCCACGGCGGGAATGAATACCAGCATGGAGCCGGCGATGATGCCCGGCAGGGACAGCGGCAGGGTGACGGTGAGGAAGGCCTTCCAGGGCCGGCAGCCGAGGTCGGCGGCGGCCTCCAGCAGGCTGTGATCCATACGCACCAGGGTGGCGTACAGGGGCAGCACCATGAAGGGTAGGTAGGAATAGACGATGCCCACGTAGACGGCCAAGTCCGTATATGAGCAGGCAGATGACCGTCGAGACGGCGGCGATCTTGATGGAATTCAGGTAGGCGACCAGGTACAGCGGGTCCTCCCACAGGCGGCTGTAACTGTTCAGGTGCAGCTGGATCTGGATATAGCCATCCTGGAGGTATTCCCACAAGGGGGTGTAGGGTGGTCGCGCCAGTATCGCTTCGGAGAAACTGATCTTGAAGACGATGATGAAGGGCAGCAGGAAGAACACCAGCAGCCAGAGGTAGGGCAGGGCGATGACCAGGCGCCGGCCATGGTGGCCGGTGAGCAGTGCCCGCAGGCCTTGCCCCGCCGCTGCCCGGTTGCCAGGACAGGTAGACCTCCTGGTCCCAGGTGAGCGGGGTCTCCGTCAGGCGCGCCAGGTTGGTGAGCTGCACACGCAGCTTCTGCCCGCCCGGCAGGCGTACATGATAGATGGAGACATCACCGAGATAGGCGAACTCGGCGACCGTGCCCTTGACCCAGTTATGGGGGCCTGCCGGCGCTTCGGTGGTGACCTGCAGCTTCTCGGGGCGCAGGGCCACGCTCACCGGCGTGCCTTCCGGCAGTGGCTGGACATGGTCCATCAGCAACTCGCAGCCGGCGCTGTCGGCCTGGATGCGCACCTGGTCGCCCTGCTGCTCCAGCACCCGGCCCTCGAGGATGTTCACCGAGCCGATGAACTCCGCCACGAAGCGATTGGCGGGGGACTCATAGACGCGGGTGTGTTCGCGCAGTTTCTTGTCCAGGGCGGCCAGCGGTTCGTCGAGCAGCAGCAGCTTGGGGTGCCTGGCGAGGGAGCGGGCCAGGGCCACGCGCTGGCGCTGGCCGCCGGACAGCTGGTCGGGTCTGCGCTTCGCGAAGCGTTCCAGGCGCACCAGGGCGAGCATTTCCGCGACCCGGGCGTTCACATCCGCCTTGGGCAGCCGTTCCTGCTTCAGGCCGAAGGCGATGTTCTGCTCCACGCTCATGTGCGGGAACAGGGCATAGGACTGGAACATCATGTTGACGGGCCGCTCGTAGGGCGGCACCCGGGTCATGTCGGCGCCGTCGATGAGGATGCGTCCGGAATCGGGCCGCTCCAGGCCTGCCAGCATGCGCAGCAGGGTGCTCTTGCCGCAGCCGGAACCGCCCAGCAGGCAGAAGAACTCTCCCTGGAAGATATCCAGGGAGACGTTGTCGACGGCGTAGGTGCTGTCGAAGACCTTGGTGATGTTCTCGATGCGGACGAAGGGTTTCGCCGCCGGATCACGCCAGGGCTCCTGGCTGGTGCCGGGTCGGGCCTGGGTCATCCGTTGGTCACCGCCCGCTCTTGATGCGGGTCCAGACCCGTACCTTGTCGCGTTGTACCCGGTCCGGCAGGGTCTGCATGGACACCAGGCGTTCGCGGGTTTCATCCGAGGGATAGATGCCCGGATCGTTGCGGATGGACTCGTCCACCAGCGGCGTGGCGGCACGGTTGGCGTTGGCATAGGCCACTTCGTTGCTGATGGCGGCGATCACCTCGGGCTGCAACAGGTAGTTGATGAAGGTATGGGCATTGTCCGGATGCGGGGCATCGCTGGGGATCAGCATGACGTCCACCCATAGAATGGCGCCTTCGCGGGGTACGTTATAGGCCACCTGCACGCCCTTGCCGGCTTCCTCGGCACGGTCACGGGCCTGCAGGATGTCGCCGGAGTAGCCGTGGGCCACACACAGGTCTCCATTGGCCAGGTCGTTGATGTACTGCGAGGAGTGGAAATAGCGGATATGAGGCCGGACCTGCTTGAACAACTCGGCGGCGGCCTCGAAGTCCTTCGGATCACGGCTGTTGGGATCCTTGCCCAGGTAGAGCAGGGCGGCGGTCATGGTTTCCATGGAATCGTCCATGACGCTGATGCCGCAGTCGGCGAGCTTGGCGGCGATGGCGGGATCGAAGATCAGGCCCCAGGTGCCGACGGGCATGTCCTCCCCCAGGCGCGCCTTTACCCGCTCGACGTTATAGCCGATGCCGGTGGTGCCCCACATGTAGGGTGCGGCGTGTTCGTTGCCGGGGTCAGCGGTTTCCAGCGGCTTCAGGATGGTCGGATCGAGGTTGCCGTAATTCGTCAGCTTGCTCCTGTCCAGTTTGCGATACAGGCCGGCCGTGATCTGGCGCTCGGCGAACGGTTGGGCGGTGGGAAACACCACGTCGTAGCCACTGCCGCCGGCCAGCATCTTGGCTTCCATGATTTCATTGGAGTCATAGACGTCATAGACCACCTTGATGCCGGTGGCGGCCTCGAAGTCCTTCAGGGTGTCGGCGGCGATGTAGTCGGACCAGTTGTAGACATGGACCACGCCGCCCTGGGCCTGGGCGATGCCGGCCGGGAACGCAAGGAAGGCAAGCAGCAGAGGGAGTGCGGGCAAACGCATCGGACGATCCTTCCCGCGAGCCAGCAGGGACCGGCCCATCCCGCGCTCGCGGATGACTGGAATGGACCGGACGAAGGCGCGATATTGGGCACAGGTCTGGGGGCTGTCAATCCCTTGCCGGGCTGTTTTTACAGGGGGTTTGCATACTGCGGGACGAGGTGGATGTGGCGTCCCCGCGCCCCATTTCAGTGCGCACATGAAGGCTGGCCTTGCCTGCCTTTCCGGAGCGGATGACAATCCGCGGCAGGGATTCCCTGATCAAGACCATTCCCTCCATGGCGGTGTATGGTGGAACCCATGGGAATCATAGAGATGGATGCCGGCATGGGCCGGCATTGCCACTACCCCCACTGTTCCTGACAAGAGGCGGATAGATGAAAGTCGAGGACATCATGAGTCGGCACCTGGTGACGGTGGGCATGGACGACAGCCTGCGCACCATCCGCCACCTGTTCCAGACCCGTAATTTCCATCACCTCATGGTGGTGGAGGATGGTCAGTTGCAGGGCGTGATTTCGGACCGTGACTATCTCAAGCTGATCACCCCCGCGGTCGAGCAAGACCTGGGTTCGGCGACGGAGATGGCGGTGCTCAAACGCCGCGCCCACCAGATCATGAGCCGCAAACCCGTCACCATCCGGCCCGAGGCCGATCTGGAGGCGGCCATCGCCCGTTTTCTCGATGACAACGTTTCCTGTCTGCCCGTGGTGGACGCCGCCGGCGGCCTGCGAGGGGTGTTGTCCTGGAAGGATGTGCTGCGCCTGGTACGGGCCCAGTTGCACCAGGCGGCCGGGCACCGGTGACTCGCCGGTTCGCGGCCAAGGCCGCTCCTACAAATGCCCGCCCCACCACCTGTAGGAGCGGGCTCTGCCCGCGAACGCCCCCGGCCGCATCCGCCTTATCACCTGGCGGTTGGTGGAAAATATCCCTGCGCATCACCTGGCTTTCTGGTATAGTGCCGTTTCCGGCGCACTTCGGTCTGCGCCAACCCTCGCGGTAACCTCTCCGGTATAACCTCGAAACAACACGACTGCCTGGACCGATCCAAGGCCATGCCTTGTCAGGCCGCTCAGGAGCTCTACCCCAATATGTCATTCGATTCCCTCGGCCTGCGTGCCGAATTACTCCGTGCTGTGTCCGATCAGGGCTACAACGAACCTACCCCCATTCAGCGTCAGGCCATCCCCGTCATTCTTGAAGGGCGTGACCTCCTGGCCGGCGCCCAGACCGGCACCGGCAAGACTGCCGGCTTCACCCTGCCGCTGCTGCAGCGCCTGAGCACCACGGCGCACGCCGGCGGCCGCAAGCCCATTCGCGCCCTGATCCTCACCCCGACCCGCGAATTGGCGGCCCAGGTGGAAGAGAGCGTGGTGACCTATGGCAAGCACCTGCCGCTGACGTCCACGGTGGTCTTCGGCGGCGTGAGCATCAATCCCCAGATCAGCAAGCTGCGCAAGGGTGTCGATGTACTGGTGGCGACCCCGGGTCGGCTGCTGGACCACATCGGGCAGAAGACGCTCGACCTGTCCCAGGTGGAAATCCTGGTGCTGGACGAGGCCGATCGCATGCTGGACATGGGCTTCATCCGCGATATCCGCAAGATCCTCGCACTGTTGCCCAAGGGACGGCAGAACCTGCTGTTCTCCGCCACCTTCTCCGAAGAGATCAAGCAGCTGTCAGATGGTATTCTGAACAAGCCGGTACTGATCGAAGTGGCGCGCCGCAACACGGCCACCGAACTGGTGTCGCAAGTGGTGCATCCCGTCGACCGGGAACGCAAGCGCGAGCTGCTGTCGCACCTGATCGGCACCAACGACTGGCGCCAGGTGCTGGTGTTCACCCGCACCAAGCACGGCGCCAACCGCCTGGCGGAACAGCTTGGCAAGGACGGCATTACCGCCGCCGCCATTCATGGCAACAAGAGCCAGGGTGCGCGCACCAAGGCACTGGCCGACTTCAAGGCCAGCAATGTGCGCGTGCTGGTGGCGACCGATATCGCCGCGCGTGGCCTGGACATCGACCAGCTGCCCCACGTGGTGAATTTCGAACTGCCGAATGTGGCGGAAGACTACATACACCGCATCGGCCGCACCGGCCGTGCCGGCAACGAAGGCGAGGCCTTGTCGCTGGTGTGTGTGGACGAGGATCGCTTGCTGCGTGACATCGAGCGGCTGATCAAGCGCGATATTTCCAAGGTGGTGGTGGACGGCTACATGCCGGACCCGCGCATCAAGGCGGAGCCGATTCCCAATGGCCGCAATGGCCGTGCGGGTGGTCGATCTTCCGAGCCGCGCAACGCCGCCCCGGCCAAGCGCCGGCCCCAGGGTCAGGCCCGGTCGCGGGATGCTGAGCCGCGGCGCAGCGCTGGCAGCGCGGCAGCACCTCGTCGTGCTGCCGGGGCCGCGTCCGCCCCGCGCCGTGCCGTGGGTGCTGCGACTGCGCCGCGTCGCGCGGACGGTAATCGGCCCATGGGCGATCGCGGCGAGGCGGATGGCAATCGCAGCCAGTCACCGCGTCGCGAAGCCCGCCCCGAGGTCGATGGCAACCGCGCTCCGCAGCGCAGCCATGACCGCGAGGTGCCGGCCCTGTTCGGCGGCAATTCGATAAAATAACCCGATCGTTGCAAAATAAGGATGCGTAGGAGCGGGCTCTGCCCGCGAACCGGTGTGCCACCGACCGTTCGCGGGCAAGCCCGCTCCTACATGTGCCTGCCCGATCTCCCGTAGGAGCGGCCTTGGTCGCGAACGCCCAATACAGGGTGTGGTATTGTGTTGGCTTGCAGCCGTTCGAATCAGGGAGCAAGACAATAAAAAGCATCTGGATGCTGGCCTGCGCCGGCCTGTTTTCCGGCAATGTCCTGGCCGTCCAGTTCATGGGCAGTGACTGGAAGGGCGAGGGGGAATTCGGTTACGTAGCTACCTCCGGCAATACCGACACTGCCAACCTCAAGGCCCGCCTGGGCCTGGTAAATGAACGTGACCTGTGGCGCCACAGCGCCGTGCTGGAGGCGCTGAACACCTCCGACAGCGATACCACCACGGCGGAGCGTTATGCCGCCAGCTGGCAGACCGACTACAAATTCACCGAATTCGAGTACATTTTCGGCCGTATCCAGTACGAGACCGACAAGTTCAGCGGTTACGATTACCGCGTCAGTGAGATCCTCGGTTATGGCCGCCGGGTACTGCACCGCGAGGACATGACCCTGGACCTGGAAGCCGGTCCTGGTGCGCGGCAGAGCAAGCTGGACACGGGAGAAAGCGAGAATGAAGCGATCCTGCGCCTGGCCGGCAAGTATGCCTGGCAGATCACCGAGCAGTCCCGCTTCACCCAGGACCTGTCCTTCGACATCGGCGAGGATGCCACCATCAGCAAGTCGGTGACGGCGGTGCAGGCCAGCATCGTGGGTAACCTGTCCATGAAGCTCTCCTATACGGTGGAGACTGTCTCCGAGGTCCCGCCGGGCGTGAAGAAGACCGACACGGAAACGGCGGCCACGCTGGTGTATTCTTTCTAGCCCCGTCATTGCGAGCGAAGTGAAGCAATCTTCAGAACCCTGGCCACTGACGGAGATTGCTTCGCTTTGCTCGCAATGACGGGTAGTGTACTGGAGCAGAGGAGCCCGCATGAACCTGATTCGATGTCCCTCCTGCGGCCGTGATACCCCGGCGGACGTGGAACAGTGCGCCCATTGCGGGGCCGCCCTGGCCCGCACCGGTTCCGGCTGGGGGCCCAACGCCATGCGCCGCTTCAAATGGTTCGTGGCCGTGTTGGTGGTGGTCTGCGCCTTGCTCATCCTGTGGTTGCCGCGTCAACTGCCCTGATGCAGGAAACCACGCCAGCCCTGCTCGCCCTGCAACGGGTGTTCGGTTATTCCTCCTTCCGGCCACCCCAGCAGGACATCATCGAGGGCCTGGCGCGCGGTGAATCCGCCTTCGTGCTCATGCCCACCGGCGGTGGCAAGTCCCTGTGCTACCAGATCCCCGCCCTGTTGCGTCCCGGCACCGCCATCGTGGTGTCGCCCCTCATCGCCCTGATGAAGGACCAGGTGGACAGCCTGCGTGCCAATGGCGTGGCGGCGGCCTATTACAACTCTACCCTGTCGGCACAGGAGGCGCGCCAGGTGCTGGCCCAACTGCATGCCGGCGATCTCGACCTGCTCTATATCGCCCCCGAGCGCCTGATGGGCGAGGCCTTCCTAGCCCGGCTCGAGGATATCGACATTGCCCTGTTCGCCATCGACGAGGCGCACTGTGTGTCCCAGTGGGGGCATGATTTCCGTCCCGAGTACGTACAGCTCGGCGCCCTGCGCGAGCGTTTTCCGCACATCCCGCTGATTGCCCTTACCGCCACCGCTGACCCGCAGACCCGCCAGGACATCCAGCGTTGCCTGCGCCTGCAGGACGCCGCCTGCTACGTGGCGAATTTCGATCGACCCAATATCCGCTACACGGTGCTGGAAAAGCACAAGCCTTTCGACCAGCTGTTGAAATTTCTCGCCAGCCGGGAACAGGACGCGGGTATCGTCTATGCCCTGAGCCGCAAGCGGGTGGAGGAGATCGGCGCGAAACTGGAGGCGCAGGGGGTGCGCGCCGGTATCTACCATGCCGGCCTGGCGGTGGAACACCGGCGCCGGGTGCAGGAGGCCTTCCTGCGCGACGAACTGCAGGTGGTGGTGGCCACGGTGGCCTTCGGGATGGGTATCGACAAGCCCAATGTGCGCTTCGTGGTGCACTATGACATGCCCAGGAATATCGAGGGCTATTACCAGGAAACCGGCCGCGCCGGCCGTGACGGCCTGCCCGCCGAGGCATTGCTGCTGTATGGCGCCCAGGACGTGGTGATGGCCCGCAGGCTGGTGGAGGGCAACCAGAACCCGGACCAGAAGCGGGTGGAGGTCCACAAGCTCAATGCCATGGTGGGCTGCGCCGAATCCCTCACCTGCCGGCGTCGCGTGCTGCTCCATTACTTTGGCCAGCCCCAGGATATGGACTGTGGCAACTGTGACGTGTGCCTCGATCCGCCGGAGAAATTCGATGCCACCGAGGCGGCGCGCATGGCCCTGTCCTGTGTCTACCGGGTCGGCCAGCGCTTCGGCATGAAGCATGTCATCGACGTGCTGCGTGGCATGAACACCGAACGGATCCGCGGCCTTGGCCATGAGCGCCTGTCTACTTATGGCATCGGTGCCGAACACAGCGAGGACGAATGGGGCAGTATCCTGCGCCAGCTCATTCACCATGGCTACCTGGTGCAGGACATCGCCCAGTACTCGGTGCTCAAGCTCACGGACGCGGCACGACCCCTGCTGCGCGGTGAGGTGGAACTGCAGCTGGCGCGGCCCCGGGTCAAGGCCCGTGCCACGAAAGCCGCGCGTGCCAAGGGTGCTCCCGTCGGGCCCCATGACGAGGCCCTGTTCGAGGCGCTGCGGACCCTGCGCAAGCGTCTGGCCGCGGAACAGGGTGTGCCGCCCTACGTGGTGTTCGGCGATGCCACCCTGGTGCAGATGGCCGCCGCCCAACCCCGGGACGAGGACGCCCTGCTGGCGATCAGCGGGGTAGGGGAGACCAAGTTGCAGCGCTATGGCGGCGAGTTCCTGCAGGTGATCCGCGAGTACCGGGAAAATACCGCTAGCCCGTCTGGCTGAAACTCCTGTGTCGAACTACCCTGCGGCCGTTCGCGGCCAAGGCCGCTCCTACAGGAGGTCGGGCAGGCACCCGTAGGAGCGGGCTTTGCCCGCGAACGGCTTGCCATTGCCGGTTCGCGGCCATAGGCCGCGCCTACGGGATCGTTCATGCAATCAGGTAATGCCCGGTACGCGGACGATTGGTCACCGACAGCGCTGACTTCAGCCTGGTGGAAGGCCTGCTATACTGCGCCGGACTTCTTCACCCGGGCAGGCCCCGTCCATCATGAAAAAACACCACGACCAACTCTGGGAAATCACCCTGCCTGACGACTGGGAGGTGGAGGCCGACGAGGATTCCGTCAGTCTCTATCATCCGGACGGTCCCGGCACCATCCAGGTCAGCGCGACCCGTCAGGAAGAGGGTATCCGCGAGGAGGACCTGCGCGAGATGGCCGCCGACCACCTGGAGGCCGGTGCCGAACTGGAAGAGGTGGAGCTGGGTGACTTCGATGGCTTCGTGCTGCGCTATGACACCGAGGGCGAATACTGGTGCGAGTGGTACCTGAAGGCGGAGGATCGCCTGCTGTTCGTCACCTATGCCTGTGCCCTGGAGGAAGAGGGCGAGGAAGAGGACCTGGTCGAGGCGGTGCTGGACACCCTGGTCCTGCACGACTGAGTGTGCATGCCGCGGTTCCGGGCCAGAATATGCTGAGTTACCGCCATTC
>JAIVHA010000019.1:0-5616 GCA_020201295.1 Lysobacteraceae bacterium
CCTTCGCGGCCAAAGGCCGCTCCTACAGGGCGCGGGATTTCCACCCGTAGGAGCGGGCTCTGCCCGCGAACAGCCCGGAGAGCTCCGACGAGCCTTCGCGGCCGAAGGCCGCTCCTACAGGGCGCGGGAGTCCCGACTGCGGGGCAGGTTCAGCTCAGGGTCTGCACCCCATCGGGCGTGCCCAGCAGCAGCACATCCGCCGGGCGGCGCGCGAACAGGCCCACGGTGACCACGCCGGTGATCAGGCCGATTTCGGTTTCCATCTTCACCGGGTCGAGGATGTCCAGGTTGTGGACATCCAGAATCACATTGCCGTTGTCGGTGGTGAATCCGGTGCGCAGTTCCGGCGCACCGCCCAGCTTCACCAGCTGGCGGGCCACGTAGCTGCGCGCCATGGGGATGACCTCGATGGGCAGGGGAAAGGCGCCCAGCACATCCACCAGCTTGCTCTGGTCGGCGATGCAGACGAACTTGCGGCTGCAGGCCGCGACGATCTTCTCCCGCGTCAGCGCGCCACCGCCGCCCTTGATGAGGTGCAGGTGTTTGGTGGTTTCGTCGGCGCCGTCGATATAGACGGACAACTCGGACACGCTGTTCAGGTCCAGCACGGGAATGCCGTGGCTCTTGAGGCGCTCGGCGCTGGCATTGGAGCTGGCCACGGTGCCCTCGATCTTGCCCTTGATGCGCGCCAGGGCGTCGATGAACATATTGGCGGTCGAGCCGGTGCCCACGCCGATGATGGTGCCGGCCTCCACGTATTCCAGCGCTGCTTCAGCCACCTGCTTCTTCAATTCATCCTGGTTCATTAGTGTGTTCTCCCATGATACTGAACCCAATCATTGCAAAACCTTGACTGTAGGAGCGGCCTTGGCCGCGAATGTTCGCGGGCAGAGCCCGCTCCTACAGGATGCGTGCCCGGTGGCGCCACCGGTGAATTCCGGTCGCGGCACCTGAATAGGATCTCCCGGCTGCAAATACACGGCCGGGCGGTGTATGTGGCTCCGTCGATGACGGTGTTGGTAATGGCGGGATAATACAGCATATGCTACTTTTGCCGCCATGCCGGAACGTTACCTGAAAATGATCCTCAATTCCCGCGTCTACGACGTGGCCCGGGAAACCCCCCTCGATCCGGCCTGCAACCTCTCGCGCCGCCTGGGTAACTGGGTGTGGATGAAGCGCGAGGACCTGCAATCGGTGTTCTCCTTCAAGCTGCGCGGGGCCTACAACAAGATTTCCGGCCTGTCGCAGGAGGCCCGGGCGTGCGGTATCGTGGCCGCCTCGGCCGGCAACCATGCCCAGGGGGTGGCGCTGAGCGCCCAGCGGCTGGGGCTAAAGGCCACCATCGTCATGCCCCACACCACGCCGCCCATCAAGGTGGCGGCGGTGCGCCAGCTCGGTGCGCGGGTGGTGCTGCACGGCAACGCCTACGATGACGCCTATGCGCATGCCATCGGCCTGGTCGAGGAAAAAGGTCTGACCTTCATCCACCCCTACGATGATCCCGAGGTGATCGCCGGCCAGGGCACCATCGCCATGGAGATCCTGCGCCAGCATCGCGATGGCCTGCACGCCGTATTCGTGCCCGTGGGCGGCGGCGGCCTGATCGCCGGCATCGCCGCCTACGTCAAATTGCTGCGCCCGGAGATCAAGGTGATCGGCGTGGAGCCCGAGGATGCGCCCAGCATGTACGAGGCGCTGCGGAAGGGCCGGCGCGTGGTACTGAAGGAGGTGGGCATCTTTGCCGATGGCGTGGCCGTGCGGCAGGTGGGCAAGGAGCCTTTCCGCATCGCCCGCAAGCATGTGGACGAGGTCATCCTGGTGACCACCGACGAGCTGTGCGCCGCCACCAAGGACATCTTCGACGATACCCGCTCCATGGTGGAACCGGCCGGGGCGCTGGCCATCGCCGGCATCAAGAAATACGTGGAGCGCACCGGCATCCGCGATGCCAGCCTGGTGGCCATCAACAGCGGTGCCAATATCAATTTCGACCGCCTGCGCCACGTGGCCGAACGCGCCGAGATCGGCGAGCAGCGCGAGGCCCTGCTGGCGGTGACCATCCCCGAGGAGCCGGGCAGCTTCCGGCGCTTCTGCCAGGCCATCGGCCAGCGCAGCATCACCGAGTTCAATTATCGCTACGCCGACGACAGCCGCGCGCATGTGTTCGCCGGGGTACAGCTGGCGGAGGGCGGCCAGGAGCGCGAGACCCTGATCGGCAAACTGCGCGAGCAGGGCTATCCCATTCTCGATCTCACCGACAACGAGATGGCCAAGCTTCATATCCGCTACATGGTGGGTGGCCGCGCGCCCCTGCAGGTGGACGAGATCCTGTACCGCTTCGAGTTCCCGGAGCGGCCCGGCGCCCTGCTGAATTTCCTCACCCACATGGGCCGCCACTGGAACATCAGCCTGTTCCACTACCGCAACCACGGCGCCGCCTATGGACGGGTGCTGGTGGGGATGCAGGTGCCGCTCAAGGGACGCAAGGCCTTCAAGGAATTCCTCGACACCCTCGGCTATCGCTACTGGATCGAGGACGACAATCCGGCCTATGACCTGTTTCTGGGGAAGGGGTAGGGTCTTCGCCCGGGTCGCCGGCTCCTTCCCGGTGCGACAGGAGCTCCCGTAGGAGCGGCCTCTGGCCGCGAACCGGTTCGCGGCCAGAGGCCGCTCCTACAGGTGTTTTATTCCAGGCCCAGGATGTAATCCCACTGCTGCTTGTTGATCGGCATGATCGACAGCCGGTTGCCCTTGCGCACCAGCGGGCAATCCTCCAGTTCCGGCGCTTCCTTCAGTTCCGCCAGGCTGATGGTGCGCTTCAGCTTGCGCTGGAACTTCACGTCCACCATGTACCAGCGCGGATTCTCCGGGTCGCTCTTGGGGTCGTAGTACTTGGTCTCGGGATTGAATGCGGTGTGGTCCGGGTAGCCTTCCTTCACCACCTTGGCGATGCCGACGATGCCGGGCAGCTCGCAATTGGAATGGTAGAAGAACACCAGATCACCCTTCTTCATCTGGTCGCGCATCATGTTGCGCGCCTGGTAGTTGCGCACCCCGTCCCAGTGCTCGGTCTTGCCCGGCATGGCCTTGAGGTGATCGATGCCGAACACGTCGGGTTCGGATTTCATGAGCCAGTAGTTCATGCAATGCCTCTCGAGGTTCCGCCATGGGGCGGGCAGTTATTGGTTTTGGCCACGGAAGCACACGGAAAAACACGGAAAAAACACCTGATTTTTGTGTCTGACTGGGCGCTGATATCGGCGCGGCCCTGTGGGGAAACCTGTAGGAGCGACGCCAGTCGCGATAGACGGACGGGCCAACCATCGCGGCTTGCGCCGCTCCTACAGTTCTTTACGTGTTTTTCCGTGTGCTTCCGTGGCCAAGAATACCGATGTCAAATTATTCGCACGCCATCCTCGGTGGCAATGGCGTGCAGGGGCACGTCCCAGCGGGCGCCATCCAGGCGCGGGACCTGCTGGCATGCATGGGCCATGCCGACTAAACGTGGTTTTTTCCAGCACTGGCGCCGGTTGAGGAAGGCAAGGCTGCGATC
This sequence comes from Lysobacteraceae bacterium, assembly GCA_020201295.1. Lineage (GTDB taxonomy): Bacteria > Pseudomonadota > Gammaproteobacteria > DSM-19610 > DSM-19610 > JAIVHA01. Next base: position 3,557 of record JAIVHA010000019.1, read on the forward strand.
ATAGAAGCCGCCGCCCATGCCGAGGCGGTTGCCGCGTGCATCGAAACCCACCAGCGGCGCCAGCACCAGGTCCAGCTCGATGCTATTGGCCCGTTCGCGGTGGATGCGCACCGGTTCGGCGATGCCGAAGCGGTTGCGCACCAGGCGATCGCCGTCCCGGAAGGGGGCGAACCAGAGCCGGTTGTGGCCGTAGGGCACCAGCACCGGCAGGTACACGATCTTGCCCAGTTCCCAGGCGCGCCACACCAGTGGCATGGGGTCCATCTCGCCATCCACCGGCAGGTAGGCGGCGATGCGCCGGCTGTTCAAAAACAGGGTGTGGCGGGCGAGGTGCCAGGCCAGGGCCTCGGCATGGGCGGCGCGCAGTTCGGGGCTCAGGGCGCGGCGCGCGTCACGCAGGCGTTTGCGAATATCGGCTCGGCTGGGCATGGATCGGGCGTTCTTGCGCAGGCCTCGGATGCGGGTGGCAATCCCCGTAGGAGCGGCCTCTGGCCGCGAATGAATTGTCGGCCACAACCATTCGCGGCCAGAGGCCGCTCCTACGGGAAACGCCTGCAGGCTAAGGAATTAGGAGGCATCCTCCGCACATGCCGTCGCGGGGCGTGGGCCTTGAACCAGTGGTTCAAGGGGGGACAACGCCGGTATCGTTAGGCTTTCCGCACCAGGCGGACCTGCACACGGACACCGAACGGACTCGTCCCCGGGATCGTACTTAGGCTCAAGGGAGTGACGACCCGCTAACGAACACGGCAGGGGATGCCTGAATCAAACCTGGTACCAGTATACACCGGGTGTCCCCGGCTTACAGCTCCAGCTGGTTACCGCTGTTCAGCGCCAGCTCGATCTTGCTCTGCAGGGCGCGGATGCGGTTGCTGACAGTCGTTTGGTAGTCGTCTTTCTGGCCCTGGCGGTCCAGCAGTTCATGGGCGATGTTCAGTGCCGCCATGACCGCGATACGGTCGGCGCCCACCACCTTGCCCGAGGCGCGGATTTCGCGCATCTTGCCGTCCAGGTACTGGGCCGAGGCGACCAGGGCGGCACGCTCGTCCTCGGGACAGGACACCAGGTAGTCCTTGTCGAGGATCTGCACCGTGACCGGCTTGACGTCCTTGCTCATGCGCCTTGTTCCATGGACTTGAGGCGGTTGATCATGGCTTCGACCCGGCTGCGCGCCAGTTCGTTCTTTTCGATCAGGCCGGCCCGTTCTGCCGACATGTTGTCCTGTTGGGCGCGCAGGGAACGGTTTTCCTCTTTCAGGCGCTGAATGGTCTGAATGAGCTCGTCGAGCCGGAATTCCAGCTTCTTGAGTTCCTGCTCCGTGACGGATTGGCCAGCCTTTTTTACCATATCGGCCACTATAGTGCCGGCCGAATGAGGGGTCAACGGCTGGCTGCGCCGGTGCTTGTGCGATAATGCCCGCCACCCCTGGTGGCGGGGTCGGATAAAAACCCCCGTAGGAGCGGGCTCTGCCCGCGAAGGGTTTGGTGTTCCGGCTATTCGCGGGCAGAGCCCGCTCCTACGGGGCAATATCGAGGATGGTTTGGAATGGATGAAGGTTTCGATACCCTGGACGAACGGTTGCAGCGGGCTGGCGCGGCTACCGACGCGGCCGAGACCCACGGCTTCGTGGCCGGGGTGCTCTGTGCCGCCGGGGGTATGGACCCGGCCGCCTGGCTGCCGCAGTTGTTCGGCGAGGTGGATTGGGAAAGCCCGGCGGTGCGGGAGGCGGCGCGGGCGGTGGCCCTGCTGTTCCAGGCCCAGCGCGAGCAGATCAACAGCCCCGAGCTGGATTTCAGCCTGTTGCTGCCCGACGATGAGCGGCCGCTGGCGGAGCGGGCCGAGGCCCTGGCCCACTGGTGCGAGGGTTTCAGCACTGGCCTGGGGCTGGGTGGCCTGAACAAGGAGCGTCCCCTGTCCGAGGACAGTCAGGGCTTCCTGCAGGATGTGACCGATATCGCCCGCGTGGCCTTTGATTTCACGGCGTCGGCCGAGGATGATGAGCAGGCCTACATGGAACTGCAGGAGTACCTGCGTGTGGGGGTGCTGCTGCTGCACGAGGA
>JAIVHA010000019.1:5772-18717 GCA_020201295.1 Lysobacteraceae bacterium
ATACATCCTGTTCTGCCGCGAGCGCGACCCGCTCATGGAGACCTGGAACGGCCGCCGCGCCGGCACCGAGGGCGCGGTCGAACGCTTCGGCGCCGACGATGCCTTTCCCATCGACGACATCGACGAGATTCTGCCGGGCCTGCTGGAGAGCCGCGAACGGGTGTTCTACACCATGGGCGCCAGCGCCGAGTTCGATACCCGGGTGATCAACTGGGTGCGCGAGATCCGCAACCGGGCGCGCAGTGGCGTGCATGCCCCCGACGAGTTCGTGGCCCTGGACCACCTGGTGCACGACATGCGCCTGTACAAGAGTCGGGTGGAGATCAAGCAGATGCGCGCCGCCGCCCGGATCGCCGCCGCGGCTCACGTGCGCGCCATGCAGGTCTGCCGACCGGGCATGATGGAATACGAGATCGAGGCGGAGTACCTCCATGAATTCCGCCGCCACGGTTGCGAGCCCGCCTATGGCAGCATTGTCGGCGGTGGCGACAACGGCTGCATCCTGCATTACCGCGAGAACGATGCCGAACTGCAGGATGGCGACCTGCTGCTCATCGATGCCGGGGCCGAGTACCAGTACTACGCCTCCGACATCACCCGCACCTTTCCCGTCAACGGTCGTTTCAGCCAGCCGCAGAAGCTGCTGTACAAGCTGGTGCTGGACGCCCAGTTGGCGGCCATCGCCGAGGTGCTGCCCGGCAACCACTGGAATGCGCCCCATGACGCGGCGGTGAAGGTGCTGACCAAGGGGCTGGTGAAACTCGGTCTGCTCAAGGGGCGGCCGGCGCAGCTCATCAAGGACGGCGCCTACCGTCGTTTCTACATGCACCGCACCGGCCACTGGCTGGGTATGGACGTGCACGACGTGGGCGACTACAAGGTGGGCGACGAATGGCGCGTGCTGGAGCCGGGTATGGTGCTGACGGTGGAGCCGGGCCTGTACATCCCCAAGGGCAGCAAGGGCGTGGCGAAGAAGTGGCAGGGTATCGGCATCCGCATCGAGGACGATGTGCTGGTCACCCGCGACGGCCACGAGGTGCTGAGCAAGGCGGCGCCCAAGGGCGTGGCGGAGATCGAGACCCTGATGGCGAGGTAATGCCCGTCGGGCGCCAGCCACCCTGTAGGAGCGGGCTCTGCCCGCGAACAGGCCCGGCACGACTGTAGGAGCGGGCTCTGCCCGCGAACGGGGCCGGCACGACAACGTCCTGTAGGAGCGGGCTCTGCCCGCGAACGGGGCCGGGACGACAACGTCCTGTAGGAGCGGCCTCTGCCCGCGAACAGGGCCGGCACGACTGTAGGAGCGGGCTCTGCCCGCGAACGGGGCCGGCACGACAACGTCCTGTAGGAGCGGGCTCTGCCCGCGAACAGCTTGACTGCCACGGCCGTTCGCGGGCAGAGCCCGCTCCTACAGGGTGGTGTGATGGTCGATTGTGTACGGAAGGGTGTTGGATTCATGACGCACGAATATGACGTTCTCATCGTCGGTGGCGGCCTGGTAGGCGCCAGCCTGGCCTGCGCCCTGGGTGCGCGCGGCGTGCGCGTGGCGGTGGTGGAGGCCGTGCTGCTGCGCTCCGACCAGCAGCCCAGCTACGATGAGCGCACCCTGGCCCTGGCCCAGGGTTCGCGGCGCATCTTCGCCGCCATGGGTCTGTGGGAGGAACTGCGCCCCGGCGTGACGCCCATCCACACCATCCACACCTCCGACCGCGGCCGCTTTGGCTTTACACGCCTGCATCGCGAGGAGGAAGGCGTGGAGGCGCTGGGCTATGTGGCGCCGGCGCGGGTGCTGGGTGCGGTGCTGGGCCCCCGGTTGGAGGCCCTCGAGGCGGTTGACCTGATCTGCCCGGCCCGGCTGCGCCATTTCCAGGTGGATGACCAGGGCGTGAACGTCACCCTGGACCTGGAGGACGAAACCCGGGTGCTGCGCGGTCGCCTGCTGGTGGCCGCCGATGGCAGCCAGTCGCGGGTGCGCGAGGCCCTGGACATCGACACGCTGCAGTGGACCTATGGCCAGACGGCGCTGATCGCCAACATCAGCGCCCGGCTGCCCCATCGCAACATCGCCTACGAGCGCTTCACCGACACCGGACCGCTGGCCCTGCTGCCCATGAGCGAAGGGCGCTGCTCCCTGGTCTGGACCCTGCGCGACGAGCAGGTGGACGAGATTTTGCACCTGTCGGATGCAGATTTTCTTGCGCGCCTGCAGGAGCGCTTCGGCCAGCGCCTGGGGCGCCTGGAGCGGGTGGGGTCACGCCATGCCTATCCCCTGTCCCTGGTGCGTGCCCGGGAATCGGTGCGGCCGCGGGTGGCGCTGATTGGCAATGCCCTGCATACCCTGCACCCCATCGCCGGCCAGGGCTTCAACCTGGGTCTGCGCGACGTGGCGGTGCTGGCGGAACTGCTGGTGGACGCCCAGGCCGCGGGCCAGGATATCGGCGAGCTGGCCCTGCTGCAGCGCTACGCCGACTGGCGTGGCACCGATCATCGGCGTGTCATCGCCTTCACCGACGGCCTGGTGCGCCTGTTCAGCAGTCCATTGTCGTCCGTGGCCTGCCTGCGCGACGCCGGCATGCTGGCCCTGGACCTGCTGCCGCCTGCCAAGCGCCTGTTCGGACGCCTGACCATGGGCCGGGCGGGGCGCCTGCCGCGCCTGGCGCGCGGTTTGCCTTTGTAGGAGCGGCCTCTGGCCGCGAACGGGATTGGCACGTCGCGGGCCAGGGTGGCGGCAACACGGACAAAGGGACCCACCATGACCCAACAGTACGACCTCATCATCATCGGCGGCAGCCACGTGGGCGCCACCCTGGCCTGCGCGCTGGGGCAGGCGGGCCTGCGGGTGGCGGTGGTGGAAGCGCGTGCGGCGTCCCGTGACTGGCCGGCGGACAGCGTCGACTTGCGGGTGTTCGCCATCACCCGGGCCTCGCAACACATCTTCCAGCACCTGGGCGCCTGGGAGTCGATGGCGGAAATGGGCCTCAGTCCCTTCCGCCACATGGAGGTCTGGGATGCCGGCGGCAGTGGCAGCATCCACTTCGATTGCGCCGACATCGGCGAGCCTACCCTCGGCCACATCATCGAAAGCCGCGTGATCCAGGAGGCCCTGCGGCGATGCCTGCAGGATCTTCCGGGCGTGGACTGGCTCTGTCCCGCGGAGCTGACCGAATTACAGACCGATGCTGCAGGCCCGGCACGGGCCGTCCTGGCCGATGGCCGGGTGCTGGAGGCCGCCCTGGTGGTGGGCGCCGATGGGGCGGAGTCGCGGCTGCGGGCGCTGGCGGGCATTGCCCTGGAGTCCGAGGAATACCGCCAGCAGGCGCTGGTAGCGGTGATCAGCAGCGAGTTGCCTCACGGGGAAACCGCACGGCAGCGCTTCCTGCCCACCGGGCCGCTGGCCTTCCTGCCGTTGCGGGACGGCCGCTGCTCCATCGTCTGGTCCACACCGCCGGAGCTATGCGAGGAATTGCTGGCCCTGGAGGAAGCCGAATTCCTGGCCCGTCTGGGCGCGGCCTTCGAACACCGCCTGGGGCGCCCGCTGGCCACCGGGGAACGGGTAGCCTTCCCCCTGGTGCGCCGCCATGCGACACGCTACATCGGCACGCGGGTGGCCCTGGTGGGGGACGCGGCCCATACCATCCATCCTCTGGCCGGGCAGGGGGTGAACCTGGGCCTGCTGGATGCCGCGGCGTTGACGGAAGCCTTGCTGGCGGCCCGCGCCGCCGGCCGCGACCTGGGGGGCGAACGCACCCTGCGCCAGTATGAACGCGGCCGGCGCGGCGCCAACCAGCTCATGATGAGCGCCATGGACGGCCTCAAGGGGCTGTTCGGCAGCTCCCTGGCGCCAGTGCGGCAGCTGCGCAGCCTGGGCCTGGACCTGGTGGACCGCGCCGGCCCCCTCAAGGGCGTCATTATCCGCCAGGCCATGGGCCTGGAGGGCGATTTGCCGGGGCTGGCGCGGGGGCCGGAGGCCTGAAACCTTTTGAATTGAAGGGTACATCACCCGATGGTACAGGCAGCGGGCTCTGCTCACGAACCGGGTTGGCACGCCGCCCTGGCTGTAGGAGCGGCCTTGGCCGCGAACGGCCGCGGCAGCCAGGCTGTTCGCGGGCAGAGCCCGCTCCTACATTGCGGCGTCTGCTTCCATAAGCCCCACGGGTTACGGGCTTGGCGGCCACCGCCGGCCCGGGTATAGTGGCGGTTCGACATACCACCGCGGCGGGAGAGAGCCGGTTTACCCGGCCGCCGAAGGCGCAACTCGCCCGGAAACGCTCAGGCAGAAGAACTGTCGCGGTGGGGGATTCGATCCCATGTCGGCTCTGGAGAGCGGTCAGCCTGTGCTGGCCCACCGAAGGGGAGAGGCCCCGCGTCCTGCGGCAGCGCCTACACTCTCAGGTCACGGGACAGAGGGGCGACGGTTTGACGAAGGCCGTCGCGGTACCCGCACGCCCTCGTTGTACTTCCAACCCCGTAATGACGAGAGCTGAAATGGGCAAACGCACGCCTTTGTACGACGAACATGTGGCCGCCGGGGCCAAGATGGTGGATTTCGCCGGCTGGGACATGCCCATCCACTATGGCTCCCAACTGGAAGAGCATCACGCCGTGCGCCAGGGCATGGGCATGTTCGATGTCTCCCACATGACCGTCGTGGACCTGGAAGGCCCCCAGGTGCGGGATTTCCTCCACCACCTGCTTGCCAATAACGTCGACAAATTGCAGGAACCGGGCAAGGCCCTGTACAGCTGCATGCTCAACGAGCGTGGCGGCGTCATCGACGACCTCATCGTCTATTTCCTGGATGACAGCTTCTTCCGCATGGTGGTCAACTCCGCCACCCGCGACAAGGACCTGGCCTGGATCAACGGGCAGGCCCGCGACTTCGACCTGACCATCACCGAGCGTCCCGAACTGGCCATGGTGGCCGTGCAGGGTCCCAACGCCCGCGACCACGTGCTGGGCCTGCTGGAGGGTGAACTGCGCGCACGGGTGGAGGCCCTCAAGCCTTTCGTGGGCTGCTTCGCCGGCGACTGGTTTTTTGCCCGCACCGGCTACACCGGGGAAGACGGTTTTGAGATCAGGCGAGGGCGAGATCACCAGCGGCAGCTTCTCGCCCACCCTGGGCAAGGCCATCGCCCTGGCGCGCGTGCCCGCCGCCACCGGCGAGCGGGTCCAGGTGGATGTGCGCGGCAAGCTGCTGGACGCGCAGGTGGTCAAGCCGCCCTTCGTGCGCCACGGCAAGGCGCTGGTGTAGGGTTTATTGAACCTGATCATTGCAAAATCTCTCCTGTAGGAGCGGCGCAAGCCGCGAACAATCGCGGCTTGCGCCGCTCCTACAGTACCCAAGCCGAAGCGCACTGCCGGTGCATTCCAGGCGCACGGTTCGGGGACAGCGCTCGAAGGGCCTGTGCAGGGATTTCAGGCTTCGTGCCACGGAATGTATTGCAACTATCGGGTGAGTACATGAATGCAAATATCCACAGGAGTCACCACCATGAGTGAAGTACCGGCAGACCTGAAGTACACCAAGAGCCACGAATGGGTGCGCGCCAACGACGATGGCACGGTTACCATCGGCATCACCCAGCATGCCCAGGACCAGCTGGGTGACATGGTGTACGTGGAGGCGCCCGAGGCGGGCCGCACCCTGGATGCCGGCGAGGCCTGCGCGGTGGTGGAGTCGGTCAAGGCCGCTTCCGATGTGTATGCCCCCATCGCCGGCGAGGTGGTGGAAGGCAACGAGGCCCTGGCCGACGCGCCGGAAACCGTCAACAACGATCCCTTCGGTGGCGGCTGGATCCTGCGCCTGACCCCCGCCGACACCGGCGCCCTCGACGGCCTGATGGACGCCGCCGCCTACCAGGAACTGCTCGCAGCCGAAGACCACTAGTGCTCCTTCAACCTGAAATTGACCTATTGTCATGGCCACGGAAGCACACGGAAAAACACGGAAAGATTGCATTGCTGCCAATGGAAGCCACCCGTAGGAGCGGCCCCTGGCCGCGAATGCCCGGTGTACCACACAGGGTTCGCGGCCAGAGGCCGCTCCTACGGGCGCCATGCATTACGACGTAACTGTTTTCCGTGTCATTCCGTGTGCTTCCGTGGCCATCAAGGCCGTCAGCCATTCGCATGAAGTGTGAACGGGTATCCGGCATCATCAAATTGAAACAGTACTAGGAGCGACCTGTAGCAATGCCCTTCATTCCCCATACCGACGCCGAAGTCCGCGACATGCTCGACGCCATTGGCGTGGTCAGCATCGAGGACCTGTTCGACGAGATCCCGCGGAACCTGCGCACCCGCAGCCTCGACGGCATTCCCGCGGGCATGAGTGAGCAGGAGATCGGCCGCCTCATGCACCAGCGCGCCGAGCAGGACGGCCGGCCGCTGTGCTTCATCGGCGCCGGCGCCTACGAGCACCACATCCCGGCGGCGGTGTGGGAGATCACCACCCGCGGCGAGTTCTACAGCGCCTACACGCCCTACCAGGCGGAGGCCAGCCAGGGCACGCTGCAGCTGATTTACGAGTTCCAGACCATGATGACGCGCCTGACGGCCATGGAGGTGTCCAATGCCTCCCTGTACGACGGCGCCTCCGGCCTGGCCGAGGCCACCCTCATGGCGGTGCGTGCCAACCGCAAGTCGAAATCCGGCCGGGTGCTGATGCCGGTGTCGGTGCATCCCCATTACCGCAAGACCACCGACACCATCGTGCGCAACCAGGCCATCTCCCTGGTGGAGTTGCCCTACGACCAGCAGGGCGGTCATGTGACACCGGAATCCCTGGCGCAATATGAAGGCGAGGACATCACCGCCCTGGTCATCGCCCAGCCCAACTTCTTCGGGGTGCTGGAAGAGGTGGACGCCCTTACCGACTGGGCCCATCGCAACGGCATCCTGGTGATCGCCGTGGTGAACCCCACATCACTGGCCCTGCTCAAGCCGCCGGGCGAGTGGGGCGAGACCGGTGCCGACATCGTCTGCGGCGAGGGCCAACCCCTGGGCGTGCCCCTGTCCTCGGGCGGCCCCTATTTCGGCTTCATGTGCTGCAAGAAGGAATACGTGCGCCAGATGCCCGGGCGCATCGTCGGTCGCACCCTGGACCGAGATGGCCGGGAAGGCTACACCCTGACCCTGCAGGCGCGTGAACAGCACATCCGCCGTTCCAAGGCGACGTCCAACATTTGTACCAACCAGGGCCTGCTGGTGACGGCCGCGACCATCCACATGTCCCTGTTGGGTGCGGAAGGCCTGGAACATGTGGCCGCCAGTTGCCATGCCAACACCCGCCGGTTGGTGGAGTTGCTGACCGCCAACGACTTCGTGAAGCCGCGTTTCAACCGGCCCTATTTCCATGAATGCGCGTTGGAGTTTTCCATTCCGCTGAAGGGGGTCATCCGCCCCTTCAGTGCCCACAACCTGCTGCCGGGCTACGAGCTGGAGCAGGAATACCCGGAGCTGAAGAATCACCTGTTGGTGTGCGCCACGGAAACCAAGACCGAGGCGGACCTGCAACTGTACGCGGACCACCTGAACCGCATGCTCGAAAAACAGACCAAGGCGGACTGCCCGGTGCAGCCCAAGATGGCATAACGTTCCCCGTAGGAGCGGGCTTTGCCCGCGAACGACAGTGGCACGCATGTTCGCGGGCAAAGCCCGCTCCTACAGGATATTGCGTGCAAAAGCGCAGTTGAGGTCTGGACTGCACTAGGTACAACCACAAGGAGAACTACCATGGCGACCATTACCCTGAAAGGAAACGAGATCCATACCAACGGCGAACTGCCCGTCGTGGGCGGCGCGGCCCCTGACTTTCACCTGGTGGATACGGAACTGAACGACCGCAGTCTGGCCGACTACAAGGGCAAGAAAAAACTGCTGAACATCGTGCCCAGCCTGGACACGCCGGTATGCGCTACCTCCACCAAGAAGTTCAACGACCACGCCGCTGGCAAAGACACGGTCATGCTGGTGATCGCCGCCGATTTGCCCTTCGCCATGTCGCGCTTTTGCACCGGTGAGGGTGTCGACAAGGTCATTCCCTTGTCCATGATGCGCAGCCGTGACTTCGCCAAGGACTACGGCGTGTTGATCGAAGACGGTCCGCTGGCCGGCATCACCGCCCGCGCCGTGGTGGTGATCGACGAAAACGACAAGGTTGTGTACACGGAAATGGTGCCGGAGATCGCCCAGGAGCCCGACTACGACGCGGCGCTGAAGCATATTTGATTCAATGAGACTGTTCCCCCTGTAGGAGCGGGCTCTGCCCGCGAATGTTCGCGGCCGAAGGCCGCTCCTACGGGTGCTGAAGCATATTTGATTATTGAACTTGAACCGCCAAGGCGCCAAGGACGCCAAGATATTTTCTTTGTATTGAGTTTTTCTAGGCGTCCTTGGCGCCTTGGCGGTTCAATCATTTAATGGAAAGCAGGTAAAACCGATGCTGATATTCGAACAATCCCGCACTGGCCGTCGCGCGACGGCCCAGGCCCCCAAGGCGGCACCCGAGGCCGCGGATATTCCCGCGCACCTGCGCCGGTCCGAGCGGCCCGGGCTGCCGGAGGTGTCGGAGATGCAGGCGGTGCGCCACTTCACCCGCCTGTCGCAGAAGAATTTCTCCATCGACACCCACTTCTATCCGCTCGGGTCCTGCACCATGAAATACAACCCGCGCGGCTGCAATACCCTGGCCATGCTGCCGGGCCTGCTGGCGCGCCATCCCCTGAGTCCCGAAACGGTGGGGCAGGGCTTCCTGGCCTGCATGTATGACTTGCAGGAAATCCTCAAGGAAGTGACCGGCATGAAGGCGGTGTCGCTGTCGCCCGCCGCCGGCGCCCAGGGCGAGTTCGCCGGCGTGGCCATGATCCGTGCCTATCACGATGCCCGTGGCGACAGCGCCCGCAACGAGATCCTGGTGCCCGACGCGGCCCATGGCACCAATCCCGCCACCGCCACCATGTGTGGCTACAAGGTGAAGGAGATCCCCACCGACAAGAACGGTGACGTGGACCTCGCGGCCCTGAAGCAGGCGGTGGGCCCGCAGACCGCCGGCCTGATGCTCACCAATCCCTCCACCCTGGGGGTGTTCGAGCGCAGCATCGAGGCCATTGCGAAAGCCGTGCACGAGGCCGGCGGCCTGCTCTACTACGATGGTGCCAACCTCAATGCCATCCTCGGCAAGGTGCGACCCGGCGACATGGGTTTCGACGTCATCCACATGAACCTGCACAAGACCTTCTCCACGCCCCACGGCGGCGGCGGTCCCGGTGCCGGTCCCGTGGGCGTCAGCGAGCGGCTGCGGCCCTACCTGCCGGTGCCCATGGTGGGCAGGGACGGCAACGACTACGTCTGGCTGACGGAAAAGGACTGCCCCGACACCATGGGCCGCCTGTCCGCCTTCATGGGCAACGCCGGGGTGCTGCTGCGCGCCTACATCTATGCCCGCATGCTGGGCCGCGAGGGCATGCAGCGGGTGGCGGAATACGCCACCCTCAACGCCAACTACTTGATGAAGCGGCTGCAGGAAAAGGGCTTCGACCTGGCCTTCCCGAATCGTCGCGCCACCCACGAGTTCATCGTCACCCTGAAGAAGCAGGACAAGACCCTGAACGCCAGCGCCATGGATTTCGCCAAGCGGCTGCTGGACTACGGCTACCATGCCCCCACCACCTACTTCCCGCTGCTGGTACCCGAGTGCCTGCTCATCGAGCCGACGGAGACCGAGGCCAAGGAAGAACTGGACGGTTTCGTGGACGCCATGGCGAAGATCCTCGAGGAGGCCACCAGCAACGTGGACATCCTCAAGGAGGCGCCGCATACCTTGCCGGTGCGCCGGCTCGACGACGTGCGCGCCGCCCGCGAACTGGACCTGGCCTGGTCGGGGACGGTCAGCTGAGGTTTTCAGCGACTTGCATCGACTGGTGTGGCTTGGGTATGGTGCGTGCCACGCAAGATAATTCGTGATGTGGCACCTGTAGGAGCGGCCTTTGGCCGCGAACATTGGTGGCACGTCCGTTCGCGGCCAAAGGCCGCTCCTACAGGGGACAAAGGCGGGACAGCTTGGCAAAAACTGGAAAAAAGGGCCTCGAACGCCTGATTTATGCCACCGGTTATTCCTGGGCCGGCCTGCGCGCCGCCTTCCGCCACGAGGAGGCCTTCCGGCAGGAGATCCTGCTCAGCCTGGTGTTGATCCCCCTGGCGCTGTGGCTGGGCGAGACCGGCCTGGACAAGGCCCTGCTGTTTTCCGTCTGGGTGCTGGTGCTGCTCATGGAACTGCTGAACTCCGCCATCGAGGCCGTGGTGGACCGCATCAGCGACGAACATCACGAACTGGCCGGCCGCGCCAAGGACATCGGCTCCGCAGTGGTGCTGGTGGCGCTCATCAACGCCGCCGTCGTCTGGTGGCTGGTGCTGGCCGGGTAACGCTCGTCGGGCTGAAGCCCGACCTACAGAAAACCCGCGATCACCGTCATGGGACTTTGTAGGTCGGACTTCAGTCCGACAAGGTCGGTAATATTCATGCTTCGTGTCGGGTTGAAGCCCGACCTGCAAGCCCGACTGCCCTGCTCATCGAATAACACACAAGAGGTACAAGCATGTCTGCACTGATCTGTGGCTCCTACGCCTTCGATAACATCATGGTCTTCCCGGACCGTTTCAAGAACCATATCCTGCCCGATCAGGTGCACATCCTGAACGTCTGTTTCCTGGTGCCGGACATGCGCCGTGAATTTGGTGGCTGCGCCGGCAACATCGCCTACAACCTCAAGCTGCTCGGTGGCGAACCCCTGCCCATGGCCACCGTGGGCACCGATTTCGCGCCCTATGCCGAGTGGCTCGATCAATGCGGTATCGACCGCAGCCTTGTGAAGGTGGTCGACGACAGTTATACGGCGCAGGCCTTCATTACCACCGACCTGGACGACAACCAGATCACCGCCTTCCATCCCGGCGCCATGAACTTCGCCCACCAGAACCGGGTGAGTGATGCCAGGGGGGTCTCCCTGGGCATCCTGTCGCCCGATGGCCGCCAGGCCATGCTGGACCATGCGGAGCAATTCGCCGCCGCGGGCATTCCTTTCATCTTCGATCCGGGTCAGGGCCTGCCCATGTTCGATGGCGAAGAACTGCTGGGTTTTCTCGACAAGGCCGAGTGGGCCTGCATGAACGACTACGAATCCAAGCTCACCCAGGAACGTACCGGCCTGTCCATCGAGGAGATGGCCAAAAAGGTGAAGGCCTTTATCGTCACCCGTGGTGGCGAAGGTTCCTGGATCTATACGGACGGCAAGCGTATCGACGTGCCTTCGGCCAAGGCTGCGCAGCTCAACGACCCCACCGGTTGCGGGGATGCCTACCGTGGGGGGCTGCTGCATGGCCTGCTGCAGAACCTGGACTGGGAAACCACCGGCCGCATCGCCGCTCTCATGGGCGCCATCAAGATCGAGCAGCACGGCACCCAGAATCACCGCTTCACGCTGGACGAGTTCAAGGCGCGCTACCAGGAGAGTTTTGGCAGCAGCCTGGACTGAGGTCGCCTTCCGGGGCCGCCATGAAAGACCTGTTCCTGGGTGCCGCGTATCTGCTGGAAGGCCTGCGCCTGATCCGGCAGCCCGGCCTGCGGCGCTATGTGCTGATCCCGCTGCTCATCAACATCCTGCTGTTCGGTGGCGTGCTCTACTTCGCCTTTGGCTGGATAGGCAGCCTGGTCGAGATGCTCCTGGGTTACCTGCCGGCTTACCTCGACTGGCTGAGTTACCTGCTATGGCCGCTGTTCGCCCTGGTCAGCCTGGTGGTGGTGTTCTTCAGCTTCACCATGCTCGCCAACTTCATCGGCGCGCCCTTCAACGACCTGCTGGCCGCCGCCGTGGAGCGCCACCTGACCGGCCAGGCGCAGGAGGAGGGCGACTGGAAAACGCTGCTGCGGGAGCTGTTACCCAACCTGTTGTCGGAACTGCGCAAGCTGCTCTATTTCGTACTCCGCGCCATCCCGTTGGGGATCCTGTTCCTGATCCCTGGTCTCAATCTGGCCGCCCCTTTCCTGTGGGCCTTGTTCGCGGCCTGGATGATGGCCCTGGAATACACGGGCTATCCCATGGCAAACCGTGGCCTGTTGTTCCTGGAGCAACGCCGCTGGCTGCGGGAACATCGTGGCCTGTCCCTGGGTTTCGGCGGGGCGACCCTGCTCGGCACGCTCATTCCCGTGGTGAATTTCCTGGTCATGCCGGCGGCGGTGGCGGGTGCCACGGCCATGTGGGTGAAGAAAACTCAGACGTAGCTGGCTTCCCGCACGACCGGCCGCTGATCTTCCGCCCACTTCAAAAAGCCACCGGCCAGGCTGTAAACGTCCTGGTATCCCATCATCTGCAACACGTGCGCCGCCATGGCGGAGCGGCCGCCGGTGGCGCAATAGACCACCACGGGTTTATCCCGGGCGCCGGCCAGCAACGGGTCATGCTCGGGGTATTGCGGATCGGCGGCAGCCTCCAGGATGCCGCGCGGCACCAGGCGGGCACTCTGTAAATGGCCGTGCTCGTGCTCGCTGGGCTCGCGCACGTCCAGCAGCAGCAGGTCGCTTTTTTCCTCGAGCATCCGCGTCAGGGTGTCGCCGTCGATTTCCGTGCTCTGCGCTCGTGCTTCCCGGACGAAATCCATCAGGGTCTTGAGGGTATTGTCGGACATCGGGTACCTCGTGTCAGGACTGGTTCAAATGTGCCTCGGATTGTTCCAGAGTCGCGCGCAGCTGCGCAAGGCTGGTGATGGGCGCGGAGCAGTGGCTGCCCGTGCACACATAGGCCACCGCCCGGCCCTGGGGCCGGCGCTCCGCCAGCGCGCCCGGCAGGTTCCGGGCATCGTTGGGGATGGCGAATACCATGCGCCGCGGGGCATAGGGCTCGCCGGCGCGTTGGTGCCAGTCGGGCAGGGCGTCGGCCGCGCAGCGCAGCAGGA
>JAIVHA010000119.1 GCA_020201295.1 Lysobacteraceae bacterium
TGCATGGCCTTGCACGAACAATCAGAAATGAATTATTCACTGTCGGTTAGTACAACGGACTTTTACGACATAGAGCGCGAATTATTGGCAAGGGAAATCGCTGGGGGGATGCCTGGAGTACAGCCTGGACGAGGATTCCATAAGCGGTACCTCTCAGCGTATTCATTCCCTTCGGGTGTCATCTGGCGCGGTGCAGTTTGTTCAACAGCGAATATCGCTGGAGAAAGGTCAGCGCTACTTGATTTCAATCTGGATCAAGGGGGTTGTCGAAGGTCCGGTCGAGCTTATGCTGCGAAAGCGTGGCAAGCCTTATACAACGTATGCGAGCAAGGCGTTGCGTATAGGTAAGGAATGGAAGCGCTATGAATTCGATATCACCTCCGGCGTGGACGATTCATGGGCCATGTTCATGATCCGGCTAACTGGGCGTGGCGAAGTGTGGCTGGATGACGCTTCAGTACATCGGATTTCCGGGATGGCAGTGAAGCCGCCGCAGGAAGGAAATCTAATTGCGAATGGAAGTTTTGAAGCGGGTATCGATCGATGGGCTGTGCAGGTTCGGGAGGCGGCCGGTTATCGTCATGGAGTACCGATTACATTCGCGGATATCAGGCCCACCATTGTCGCAGGGAAAATGCCGCACGGTTCGCATGCCCTGCAGGTGGATATGCCGCGCCATGCACGCGTCAGGCTTACTACACCACCGTTTGAAATAAGCCCGGGCAATCCATATACCATGAGCCTCTGGCTGAAGACGAACAATCCGCGATCGGTCAGTATTTCTCTGAAAGATGTGAGTCACGGAGCACGACCACTTGAAAGTAAAAGATTCGCTGTTTCAAACGAGTGGAAGCACTATTATCACACCATCGAGATTCCTCCGTCAGCGGGCGAGCAATATGTATTCCTGATGGAAAGCGATGGGGAAGGTGAGTTGCTGGTCGATGCTGTACAGGTTGGCGCGGGAGGGAGCGGGGAATTTTCTCCATCCAGGCAAGTCGAGTTGGGGTTTGCGCGAAGCGGTGAAGCGCCTTTGTTTGCCAAAGGCAGCCCGGTGAGTTTAGAGCTGTGCATGGCCTTGCACGAACAATCAGAAATGAATTATTCACTGTCGGTTAGTACAACGGACTTTTACGACATAGAGCGCGAATTATTGGCAAGGGAAATCGCTGGGGGGATGCCTGGAGTACAGTGGTTGCGTATGCATCCTCCTCTCGCAACGAAATGGTTCGTGGTCGAGCCGGAACAAGGACGCTTCGAGTTTATTGATGAGCCGATTCATTATGCAAAAAGCCAGGGTTTTCATATTCTCGGATCACTGGATTCCACGCCACGCTGGGCATCCAGCGCGCCAGGTGAAATGCAGTCTGAATCTTCCCATGGCTTCAGGGCCTACCCGCCGCGAGCGATTGCTGACTGGGAAAACTATGTGTCACGAATCGTCTCCCATTATAAAGGCGTGATTGACCATTGGGAGGTGTGGAATGAACCGGATAGTGGCGGCTTTCTCAAGCTACCGGGCCTGGCAATAGGCGATAAAAAACCCGAGGTCTATGTAGAGCTGGTAAAAACAGCCTATACCGCCGCCAAGCGTGCTAATCCTGGATCCGTGATCGTAGCCGGTGTCGGAACCGGGCATCCCCCAATCCGTTGGGTCGAAAAAATCGTAGAGCACGGTGTTCTTGACTACCTGGATGTTTTGTCATTCCACTACTACACCGATGGAAGGCCCGGTGACGTGCATGATGTGCCAGCGCGCGAGAGGGTCAGGGAAATCCACGCCCTTGTCGATAAAAGTGGCAAGGATGGGCTGCGATATTGGGAAAGCGAAAGCGGGCTGGCCCTGAACATCTGCACCGGGAGGCCAGCCGGGAATTCCCCTGAATACTGCGCAGAGGCGGATGAGGCAGTCGCATTTGTGCTGCGCAATTATTTCGAGTGGATCAGTAGTGGAGTGGAGCGCTGGTTCTTTTACCATATGTTTTTCCCGGATCGCACCGACCGAGATGAGTTCGCAGGATTTTTTACATGGGACAGATCCCCAACGCCGTTGGCGATCGGGTATGCAGTAGCGTCACACCTTCTGTCCGGCATGAAATATATTGAATCATTTGAAGTAAGCAAGGATGTGGCTGGGATCACTTTTGCCGATGATGAAAAAATCATAAAGGCATACTGGATCAAGGACTGGTCAGCCACTTCCCGGAAAACCATAAGTGTCCAGCCAGAAACGGGATCGCAGAGAGTGAGGCTTATCGATGCGATGGGCGTTGAGAAGGCGATGTTCGAACCAGGCGAGATGATAACCATGGAGGTAGGGCGGGTGCCTGTCTACATGATCGAAAATCTGGAGCCAAATTCTGCCATTTCACAATGAGGAGCTAATAAGCTGATATTACCCTTATCTACATGGCGTGTTTCTGAAGCGGGTTCATCTCGTCATGCTAGTTGACCTCAGTGTGGTTACAATGGCCGCATTCATTCCCAATAAAGCCCAAAAGAACTGTGTGTTTCCCGGGTAAAATAACGTCGATACCAGGACCGCGAACATGTAGCCGATGGTTACAGTGCCATATGACCTGGTCTTCGGATTTTGCAACAACTGCAGCGATATCCGGAACATCATGAACAACAAGGAAAATAATAGCAAAGCGCTGATGAAGCCGCCGTACGCCAGTTGACCCAGCCACATATTATGAATTCCACTAACGTATGGCCCGAACTTTGCGTAATAGGCGCCATCGACACCGAGTATCGGGTATTCAACTATTAGGCTATAGGCGTATTCATATTGCTGGAGCCTGCCCATGGCGGTGCCCTCGGCCGCTTTTCCGCCCATGCTGCCCAGCAGTGAAATGATGCGGTTAATCGTGACGACCGCAAACGATGCCACGCTCATTCCGATGACAAGGAATAGGGTATTGAAAAGCATCTTATTCGCGGTTTCCTTGCTGCGGTAATAAAAAATCAGTGCCATGATCAGGGATACAACCAAGGAGAGCAGGATGCTTC
>JAIVHA010000154.1 GCA_020201295.1 Lysobacteraceae bacterium
GCTGCGCGGGGGAGGCATCCCGTTCGGTTCCCTGCTGCTGCTATCCATCGCCGAGCTGATCAACCTGCTGTTCAACATCTACATCATCGCCATTATCGTGCTGGCCATTCTCAGCTGGGTGAACCCGGGCCTGCACAACCCCGTCACCGGCCTGCTGCACAGCCTGACGGCCCCGCTGCTGACCCCCTTCCGCCGCCTGCTACCGCCCATGTCCGGAATGGACCTGTCCCCACTGGTGGCGCTGCTGGCCCTGTACATCGGCAAGATGCTGGTCATGTCCCCCCTCTACCACCTGGTGCGAATCTGAACCTGCAACGCGGGTTGCCGGGCGGGAGCCGGTTCGATTGGCGCCGCGCAGTCGGACCTTAAAACATTCAAATACAAACGGTTACCACTCACCCTCCTCGTGGCCGGATGCTGTGACGGCCGTCACACCCGGCCCGGCCCTGCGCAGCTATGCTCCGGATTGACCGGCGATTCCTCCGTCACACCCTTTTCTCAAGGCTTTCAGGATGCTGGCCGCTATAAGGCTGGTATGCCACAGATTTACCCAACTGCCGCAAGGGGAAGGCAATGAAGCACGACGATTTCGGGCAGCGCATGCGGGCCTATGAGATCTGGAAGCAGGAGCTGATCCAGACGATCCAGGATTTCCAGAGCTGGCTGACGAGCCATGACATGATCTCACCGGAAAATGATCTCCGGGTATACGAGACCGTCGATGCCCTGCGCAAGGACCGCCTCACCGTGGCCTTCGTGGCGGAATTCTCCCGTGGCAAGACCGAACTCATCAATGCCCTGTTCTTTGCCGAGTATGGACGCCGTCTGCTGCCCTCCGAGGCCGGCCGCACCACCATGTGCCCGACAGAACTGTTCTACGATCACCAGGACGGCAGCGCCTACATCCGCCTGCTGCCCATCGAAAGCCGCAGCCATGAGCGCAGCATCGGTGATTTCAAGCTCGAACCCATCCACTGGACCCATATCCCGCTGGATTTGCAGAATCCCGACCAGATCGCCGGCGCCCTGCACGAAGTGGTAAAGACCAAGCTGGTGCCACTGGAAAAGGCCGCCGAACTGGGCCTCTACCATCCCGACCACGATAACTACCAGAAACGCCATGGCAAGCCGCCGGAACAGGTGGAAATCCCAATCTGGCGCCATGCCATGATCAGCTTCCCCCACCCACTGCTCAAGGAAGGCCTGGTGGTGCTGGACACCCCCGGTCTCAACGCCCTGGGTAACGAACCCGAGCTGACCATCAGCATGCTGCCCGCCGCCCAGGCGGTGCTGTTTCTGCTGGGTGCCGATACCGGCGTAACCCGCAGCGACCTGGATATGTGGCAGCACCATGTCAGCGGCGTGCGCTCCAGGGGAGGCAAGGGCCTGGTGGTGGTGCTGAACAAGATCGACACCCTGTGGGACGACCTCAAGGATGTCGCCACCATCGATGCCACCATCGAAAGCCAGCGCCGCGCCAGCGCCGAACAGCTGCACGTGCCCATCGGACAGGTATTCCCCCTGTCCGCCCAGAAGGCCCTGCTGGCCAAGGTGCGCAATGACCAGGAACTGCTGGAGCGCAGCCGCCTGCCCGTGCTGGAACAGTTCCTGGCGACGGAGATTCTGCCGCAGAAACAGAACATCGTGCGCGACAGTATCCTGCAGGAGATCGGTGGCCTGCTGGATGAAAATCGCAGCATCCTGGAAGCGAAGCGCAAGGGCGCCGACAAGCAGTGTACCGAGCTGCGTTCCCTGCGCGGCAAGAATGCCGACGTCATCATGCACCTGATGAGCAAGTCCCGCGAGGAGCAGGCCGCATATCTCAAGAACGTGGAAAGCTTCCAGTCCAGCCGTCGGCTGCTGCAAAACCAGGCGAAGGTCATGCTCGAAACCCTGAGCCTGGAACGCCTGGACCAGCTTATCGCCAGGACCCGCAAGGACATGACCGGCAGCTGGACCACCAATGGCATGAAGCGCGGCATGAAGACCTTCTTCGACGGTGCGCGCGAGGTCATGGACCAGGTCAGCGCCCAGGCGGAGCAGACGCGTATGCTGATCCGCGCCACCTACCGGAAATTCCACGAGGAGCACGGCCTGCCGGCACTGACACCGAAAGTCTTCTCGGTCGGTTCCTATTCAGCAGAGCTGGATCGTCTCTACGAAGAGGCCGAGACCTTCCGCAAAAGTCCCGTCACCACCATGACGGAGCAGACCTTCGTCATCAAGAAGTTCTTCGTGTCCCTGGTCAGCCATGCCCGCAATCTCTTCTTCAAGGCCAACCAGGAAGCGGACGCCTGGCTCAAGGAAGTCATGAACCCGCTGGTGAAGCAGATCAAGGACCACAAGGTAGCCATGGAAAAACGGCTGGAGACCCTGCGCCGCATCAGCGAGTCCCGCGACACCCTGGAGGCCCGCATCAAGGAACTGGAAAAACAGCTCCAGGACGTCGATGTCCAGCTGAAGACCCTGGGTGCCATGCGCGAGACGCTGCATCGGCCATTGCCCGGCACGGGCGATACGCCCCAGGCAAGCGCCGCCCAGGGCTGAACCCATATTCTTCGCCGGTGCCGCGAGCCCCGCCTTCGGTCGGGGCCCCTGATACCCACTGGTCCCGATCCTGGTGTATAGTCATGGTATCGGTATAGCCAAAAAGGAGAATCGCCATGGGTTCGAAAATGCTGTTCACGGCCATCCTCGCCCTCCTGCTCAGCCTGCCCGCCCAGGCGGAAAACTCGCAGGATTTCGGGGACCACGTGGTGCACTTCAACGCCCTGACCACGGACAATCTGCCGCCGACCGTCACCCGGGAATACGGCATCACCCGCAGCAAGAATCGCGCCCTGCTCAACGTGGCGATCCTGAGAAAGGTCCTCGGCACCACCAACCAGCCGGTCGCCGCCAAGATCAGTGCCACCGTCTCCAACCTTACCGGGCAACAGCGTGAAATCGAACTGCGCGAGATCCGCGAGGGCGGCGCCGTCTACTACATCGGCGAATTCGGCGTAAACCACGATGAAAACCTGGACTTCAGTATCGTGGCCCACCCCGAGGACCATGACCGTCCCTTGCGGGTACAGTTCCAGCAGCGGTTCTTCACCCGCTGAGCAACGGATACAGGGTCCACAGCCCGAAACCCATCACCAGCACGCCGGCCACGCGCCGCACCCAGATGTGCCGCACGAAGGCACTCAGGCGCGTGGCCGCCACCCCCATCAGCAACAGCATGGGCAGGGTGCCAAGACCGAAACTCAACATCAGCGTGCCCCCCTCGATGGCGTCGCCGCGGCTGATGGACCAGACCAGCACACTATAAACCAGGCCACAGGGCAGCCAGCCCCACAGCAGTCCCAGCAGGAATGCCTGCCCTGGCGTGCGCACGGGCAGAAAGCGTCGCCCCAGGGGTTCGATCCGCTGCCACAAGCGGCCACCGACCCGCTCCAGCCGGGCCAGGCCCAACCACCAGCCGGCCAGATACAGGCCCAGGGCAATCATGAACAGGGCCGCCAGCACCTGCAGTCCCAGCTGGGCATGGCGCAGGCCACTCCAATGGGCCGCCAGGTAGCCCACGCCACCCAGCAGTACCCCGGCCAGGGTATAGCTGGCGATACGCGCCAGGTTGTAGGCCAGCAGGTAGGGCAGCATGCGCGCCGAATCGCGCACCTCCCGTGGCAGGCCCAGCGCCAGGGCCGCCACGATACCGCCGCACATACCCACGCAGTGCACGCCGCCGAGCAGGCCGACCAGAAAGGCGGCCAGGTAGGACACGTCCATCGGCACGGCTATTTCACCTCCAGCCAGGCACGGAAACGCAGCAGCATGAACAAGCCCGGCAGGGCGATGAGGGCACAGAAGGAGAAAAAGCCCACCCAGCCCATGGCGTCCGCCATGTAGCCGGTGGGCGCGGCCACGAATACCCGCGGGATACCCATCAGACTGGTGAGCAGGGCGTACTGGGTGGCAGTGAAACGCTTGTCGGTCAGGCTGGCCATGAAGCCGATGAAGGCCGCCGTGCCCATGCCGGCGCTGAGGTTCTCGAAGGCCACCACGGCAGCCAGCATGGGCAGCTGGTCGCCGACCACGGCCAACAGGGCGAAGCCGGCGGTGGAAGCGGCCTGCAGGAGACCGAAACTCCACAACGCGTGGTAGATACCCAGGCGCAGGATCAGTACCCCGCCCAGCAGGCCGCCGGCGATCGTGGCCCAGAAACCGAACAACTTCACCACCGCACCGATCTCGGTCAGGCTGAAACCGATATCGAGGTAGAGGGGTGTGGTCATGTGCGCCGCCATGATGTCCCCCACCTTGTAGAGCAGGATGAACAGCAGGATCCCCCAGGCACCATTGCGCTGGAAGTATTCGCGGAAGGGCTCCACCACGGCGGCCCGCAGGCTAGCCGGCACGCCGCCGGGGGTATCCGGTTCCGGCGCCAGCAGGGTGGTCAGCACGCCCACCAGCATGAAGCCCGCCATCACCAGGTAGACGGTGGAAAAGGCCATGAGGTCGGCCATGATCAAACCGCCACCGGAGGCCAGCAGCATGCCGAAGCGATAGCCGTTCACATACAGCGCCGCGCCCAGTCCCTGCTCGTCCTCGGCCAGGGCCTCGCGCCGGTAGGCATCGATGACGATGTCCTGGCTGGCGGAGAAGAAGGTCACCAGCAGGGCCGCCAGGGCCACCACCAGCGGGGCCTGTGCGGGCTGGGTAAGGCCGAGGCCCGCGATGGCGAGCATCAGCAACAGTTGGATGATCAGCAGCCAGCCGCGGCGGCGGCCCAGCAGGGCCGGGGTATAACGGTCCACCAGCGGTGCCCAGACGAACTTGAGGGTATAGGGCAGTCCCACCAGGGCGAACAGGCCGATGGTACCGAGGTCCACGCCCTCCTTCGTCATCCAGGCCTGCAGCACCGAACCGGTGAGCAGCAGCGGCAGACCGGAGACGAAGCCCATCAGCAGTGCCACCAGCATGCGCCCCGAGAACACCGTCCACAGCAATTCGGCGGTGCCGCGCTTTACCATGCCTGTATCCTGTTCTTGTGTGGCTGCATCAGAGTTTGTAGTCGTAATCCATGATCAGGGGTGCGTGGTCGGAAAAGCGCTGCTCCTTGTAGATATGCGCCGCCCGCACCAGTTGGCCGATACGTGGCGTGGTGACCTGGTAGTCGATGCGCCAGCCCACGTTCTTCGCCCAGGCCTGGCCGCGGTTGGACCACCAGGTGTACTGGTCGGGACGCGGGTCCACCTGGCGGAAGGCATCCACGTAGCCGACGCGGGTGAACAACGCCTCCATCCAGGCGCGCTCCTCGGGCAGGAAGCCGGAGTTCTTCTGGTTGCCGCGCCAGTTCTTCAGATCGATCTCCTTGTGGGCGATATTCCAGTCACCGCAAATGATGTACTCGCGGCGGCGCCGACGCATACGCTGCAGCAGCGGCAGGAAACGCTCCATCATGGAAAACTTGCAGCGCTGGCGCGCTTCGCTGGAAGAACCGGAATGCAGGTACAGGGACACCACGCTGAGTGGGCCGAAGCGCAGCTCCAGGTAACGGCCCTCGGCATCGACATCGGGCCAGCCCAGGCCGGCGACGACGCGATCCGGTTTGTGGCGGGTGTAGATGGCCACGCCGCTGTAGCCTTTCTTCTCGGCATCGTGGAAGTAGGCATGGTAGCCGCGCGGGTGGAACACCGGGTCTTCCAGCTGGTGGACTTGCGCCTTGGTCTCCTGAATGCAGACCACGTCGGCCTTCTGGCGCAGCATCCAGGGAAAGAAGCCCTTGCGGGCGGCGGAACGGATGCCATTGAGGTTGGCCGTGATGACGCGCATGCTTTCTCCGCTTTTCGGGAAGCTGGTATCATACCGGCCTTTCCCACTCCAGGCAGTCATTCCCATGCAGGATTACCAGCAGGCCTTTCTGGAATTCGCCATCGACGCCGGCGTGCTGCGCTTCGGCGAGTTCACCCTGAAATCCGGGCGCGTCAGCCCCTATTTCTTCAATGCCGGCCTGTTCAACACCGGCCGCCACCTGGCCCGCTTGGGCCGCTTCTACGCCCAGGCCATCGTCGATTCCGGCCGTGACTTCGATGTGCTGTTCGGGCCCGCCTACAAGGGCATCCCGCTGGCCGCCGCCACCGGCATCGCCCTGGCCGACCACCACGAGCGCGACCTGCCCTGGTGCTTCAACCGCAAGGAGGCCAAGGACCATGGCGAGGGCGGCAACCTGGTGGGCGCGCCCTTGCAGGGCCGGGTGCTGATCGTCGACGACGTCATCACCGCCGGCACCGCCATTCGCGAATCCGTGGACCTCATCCAGGCCGCCGGCGCCACCCCCGCCGGGGTGGTGATCGCCCTGGACCGCCAGGAACGCGGCCGCGGCGAACGTTCGGCCATCCAGGAGGTGGAGCAGGACCTGGGCCTGCCGGTGACCAGCATCGTCACCCTCGCCGACCTGCAGGCCTGGCTGGAAGGCGGCGCCGGCAACGCCGACACCCTGGAACGCATCCGCGCCTACCGGGCGGAGTATGGCGTGTAGGCACCTGTGGCTCACGTGCCAGCCGGTGTCCTGTTGCGGGACTCGCTGTGAATACATCCCTGTACGCTCGACGGCCGCGTCCATGCGGCCGACGGTCCCGCAACAGGACACCGGCTGGCACGTCTTCCGGCTTTCGAGTACTCCCATGGATACCGGCATGCGCCGGTATGACAGGGTTATCACAGACCTCTGCGCCCTTTGCGCCTTTGCGGTGAATACCATTCCGGTTCAACCGAGGATCAGCTTGGCCCCCACCGCCAGGGTGATGACCTCGTAGACCCGCTTGATCCAGCGGTTGCCCTTGACGATGGCCAGGTGGGCACCGAGGTAACCGCCCAGCAGCGAACCCAGCAGCAGGGCCGGCAGCCAGTTCCAGCGAATCTCGCTCAGCAACCCCAGGGTAAGGGCGCCGGCGCCGTTCCAGAACATCCCCACCAGGATCAGGGTGTAGGCCACGGCGCGGCGGTAGTCGAGCCCGAACCAGCGCACCAGCCAGAGGGTGACGAACAGCCCGGTGCCCGAGGTAAGGGAGCCGTTCAGCACCCCGATGCCGAACAACACCAGGCCGCCCACCCCATGGCCCCAGCGGTCGCGGTGCAGCACCGCCTGCACCTGGCCCAGCCCCGGCCGCAGCACGGAGTAGATGCCCAGCCCGGCCGTCAGCAGGCCGAGGGCGATTTCCGCCGGCCGGTCCGGCACATGGATGATGAGATGGGCCCCCAGCACCACCCCGGGCAGGCCCGTGGCCAGCAGGTACAGGGCGAAGCGACGCTCCAGGGGCTCCTCCCTCAAGTGGCGCAGGGTGGCGCCGATACCCAGTGCAACACTGGCGACTTTGTGCGTCGCCAGGGCAACGGCGAAGGGCAGGCCCAGGAAGATCAGCGCCGGCAGCTGGATCAGCCCGGCGCCACCCCCGGCAAAGGCCGAGAACAGGTTCGCCAGCAGGGAGATGACGAACAGCAGCAGTTGTTCAAGCAGATACATCCTAAAAACTCATTTCAGCCACGGAAGAACACGGAAGACACCGAAATAAAAAACCTCATCGTGAGACTTCGACACATCTCTGGAAGCTGAGTAGGGCTTTCGTGTCAAGCACATGATCTTTTCCGTGTTTTTCCGTGTGATTCCGTGGCAAATGGGGGGTTGGATTCATCGCATTCCGGTTCGCGTTACAATGTCAGCCACCCAGTCGGGTCATTATCCAGCAGCAAGGAAACTCCACAGCATGAAGTTACCCGCCAGTCTCACCGCCACCCTGCTGCTCGCCACCACCCTGGGCGCCGGCCTGCCGGGCGCGGCACAGGCCGGCCTGTACAAGTGGACGGATGAACAGGGCAATGTACATTACGGTGATCGGATCCCGCCCCAGTATGCCGAAAAGGAACAACGGCGGCTGAACGAACAGGGCATCACCGTGGAGGTGAAGGAACGCGCCAAGACCCCCGCGGAGCTGGCCGAGGAACAGCGCCTGGCGAAGGTCGAAGCGGAACAGGCGGAGCTTCGTCGCCAGCAACGGGAACGGGACCGCATCCTGCTCGACACCTTCGGTAACCAAGACGAAATCATCATGACCCGCGACGGCAAGGTGAGCGCCATCGATGCCATCATCCGCGTCACCCTGGGA
>JAIVHA010000277.1 GCA_020201295.1 Lysobacteraceae bacterium
GCCATCACCATAGACCAGGTGCTCTTGCTGGTCGAAGTGGTCGGGACTGGTATAGCGGTTATGGTGCTTGAGCTGGAAGCCCGGCGGCAACTCGCCAATCTCCCAGTGCAGGTCCGACAGATCCACTGCCGCCCCGGGACCTTCGTCACGGTGATCCGTCCAGGTGAAGCCCTGGCCGCTGAGGGCGGGCTGCAGGTCGCCATCGGGGATCGTGACGGGCAACTCCAGCTCCGTGAACATCATCTGCTCGACGGTGCGGCCCTGCTCGTCCTGCACCATGGATTTCAGCATCAGATCGCTTTCCACGTCCAGCCACAGGCGGTGGCCATAGCGGTACGGGTCGCGAGGCTGCACCGCGATCACCCGCGCCAGGCGGCCAATGACCCGGTCCTCGCCATCGACCCGGATTTCGTAGTAACGGGTCAGGCGCTCGAGGTCCTGCAGCCACTTGCTGCGCAGGGGACTGCGTGGCTTGCTGGCGCGCACCATGACCGACTCCCGGTCGGGCAGTATGCAGGTGACCTTTTCATTGTCGCGCAACACCTCGCGCGCCACGCCGGTCAGGGAATGGAGCCGCTCGCGCTCGCCGTCCTCGTCGTTGCGATGCACCACGCGCATGGTTTCCATGCGGCCATTGTGCAGATAGACAAAGGTACCGACGTAGTTGCGCTGCTGGACCGCCTGGGACATGCGGTCCAGCCAGTGCAGGGCCTCGTCCTCCGCCGCCGGCAACCCTGCCGACAGGAGGCCCAGGAGCCCGAGCATCAGGAGCCTACTGATCATTCATTCCCACTGTCATAGCCGACGATGCGCACATAGGGCAGCACACCCTGCACGCCGCTGCTGGCGGCATACTCGTTGTGCTGTACCAGGTAACCATTGAGGCGGTCACCCGCCGGCGCGGGCTGGCGTTCCCACACCTCCCCGCTGGCCGCCAGTTCGGTGGCGGGCAGCCCCGTGCTGGCCACCTGGGGCGCCGGCGAACCGGTACCGGGATCCACATTCTGCAGGGCCAGCACCGCCACCAGGGCCACGGGGTAGGCCGGTTCCGCCTCGATGGCATGCATGACCCGGTCCACGAAGCGACCATCCACCGGCATGGCCACCCGGTTGTTCAGTACATCCCGCATCAACTGGTAACGGCCCAGGCACTCACGCAGGCCGCCATCCCGCGCCAGGCGCTCCAGCAGCAGGGCGTGTTCAGCGGCGGGTAGTTCCTCGTCCACCAGGGCGGACAGTTGTTCCTGTAGGCTTTGTGTCATGTCACTCACTCCCCGGCATGGCCCGATAGCAAGGGCCGGATCCGGTTATCGATAGCCTCGCGGGCCCGGAAGATCCGCGAACGCACCGTCCCGACGGGACATTCCATGGTGGTGGCGATTTCCTCATAACTCATGCCTTCCAGCTCCCGCAGCGTAATAGCCGTGCGCAGGTCCTCCGGCAGGGCGTCGATGGCCTGGATGATGGCGCTCTGGATCTCATCCCGGAGCAGCAACCCCTCCGGGGTATCCTGCTCCTTGAGGCTGTCCACGCCGTCGTACTGCTCCGCATCCTGTGCATCGATGTCGTCCCCGGGGGGGCGGCGTCCCTGGGCCACCAGATGGTTTTTCGCCGTATTGATGGCGATCCGGTACAGCCAGGTGTAAAAGGCGCTGTCACCCCGAAAGGACGGCAGGGCGCGATAGGCCTTGATGAAGGCCTCCTGGGAGACATCCAGTACCTCGCTGGGATCGCGGATGTAGCGGGCGATGACTTTGCCGAGGCGGTGCTGGTACTTGCGCACCAGAACATCGAAGGCCGTCTTGTCGCCGCGCTGAACCCGCTCCACCAGCTCCTGATCAACACTGCGTTCTCCCATCCGGGCCTGTCTCCTTTTACAACCCGGATGCCGTCAATCGTCGCTCAGCAGCGTAGACCACGCCCACCGGGGATAGTTCGCCAGGATGTCTCTAGTAAGGTAAGGTAGGCGCGCGGCACCCGGGGCCAAGGCCCGTGGTGCCGCGCGCGAGGCGTCAACATACCCGATTTGCCCGGCAGCCACCACCGATGCAGCAGCAACGAGACTACGACGTACTGATTATTGGCAGCGGGGCCGCGGGCTTGAGCTGTGCCCTGCGGCTGCCCGGCGATCTGCGGGTTGCGGTGCTGTCCAAGGGACCCCTGCGCGAGGGCAGCACCTTCTACGCCCAGGGCGGGGTGTCCGCCGTGCTGGACCGGGACGACTCCGTCGATGCCCATATTGCCGACACCATGGCCGCCGGGGCCGGCCTCTGCGACCCGGCGGCGGTACGCTACACCGTGGAGCACGGCGCCGCCGCCATCGGCTGGCTGATCGACCTGGGCGTGCCCTTCACCCGCGAGGAGAAGGCCGACGGCCGCCAGGACTACCATCTCACCCGCGAGGGCGGCCATCGCCACCGACGCGTGATTCACGCGGCCGATGCCACCGGCCAGGCCATCGAGAACAGCCTGGAGGCGGAGACCCGCCGGCGCGAGAACATCGACCTCTACGAACGGCACATCGCCGTGGATCTGATCACCAGCGCCAAGCTGGGCCTGGAGGACCCGCGCTGCCTGGGGGCCTATGTGCTGGACCGGGAAACCGGCCATGTGGAGGTATTCCGTGCCCGCAGCCTGGTGTTGGCCTCCGGCGGGGCCAGCAAGGTCTACCTCTATACCAGCAACCCGGATACCGCCAGCGGCGATGGCATCGCCATGGCCTGGCGCGCCGGCTGCCGGGTGGCCAACCTGGAATTCAACCAGTTCCATCCCACCTGCCTGTACCATCCCCTGGCCAAGTCCTTCCTGATCACCGAGGCGGTGCGCGGCGAGGGCGGGCGGCTGTTGCTGCCCGACGGCACCCGCTTCATGCAACAGTTCGATCCCCGGGGTGAACTGGCGCCGCGCGACATCGTCGCCCGCGCCATCGACCACGAGATGAAGCGCCTGGGGATCGACCATGTGCTGCTGGACATCAGCCACAAGCCGGCCGCATTCATCATCGAGCACTTCCCCACCGTCTATGGCCGCTGCCTGGAATTGGGCATGGACATGACGAAGGAGCCGATCCCGGTGGTGCCCGCCGCCCACTACACCGCGAGGACATCCACGCGCGGCTGGCCAGCACCCCGCTACCGCCGGACCTGCCGCCCTGGGACGAATCGCGGGTCACGGATTCCGACGAGGAGGTGGTGGTCAGCCACAACTGGGATGAGCTGCGGCGCTTCATGTGGGACTACGTGGGCATCGTGCGCACCGACAAGCGCCTCCAGCGGGCGCGCCGGCGCGTGGAGCTGCTGCAGCAGGAAATACGGGAATACTATAGCAATTTCCGGGTAAGCAATGACCTGCTGGAGCTGCGCAACCTGGTGCAGGTGGCGGAATTGATCATTCGCTCGGCCCAGTCGCGCCAGGAAAGCCGCGGCCTGCACTACACCCTCGACTACCCGGAACCCGACACCAGCCGGCCGCCGCGGGACACGGTACTGGTACCCGACGCCCCGGGCCTCGAGGCGCCACGGGGCGCCCGGCAGACCTCCCTGTAGGAGCGGGCTCTGCCCGCGAATGGTCCGGGGTACACCGGTTCGCGGGCAGAGCCCGCTCCTACAGGGAGGTCTGCCGGGCGCTCCGTGGCGCCTCGAGGCCCGGGGCGTCGGGTACCAGTACCGTGTCCCGCGGCGGCCGGCTGGTGTCGGGTTCCGGGTAGTCGAGGGTGTAGTGC
>JAIVHA010000278.1 GCA_020201295.1 Lysobacteraceae bacterium
GCGCCGGCAAGGCCTATTCTCCTTGATTTAAGTCAAAGCCTTACGGTTGCCAGGCCTAAAGGTAGCAGTTTGCAGGAAATTAACCAGTATATTTTTTACATCATATTGAAATTAAAATAGATATCCAGGAAGACACCGGGGAACCCGGTCCCGCATCGCGGTCCAGCCTTATAACAGTACCGCCACGGCCTCGCGCAAGGCCGTCTGTGTTGCTGCCCGGCCGGGCAACGCCAGGGCATGGGCGATTTCCGCCCATGACTGGTGTTGCAGTACCCGGCGCACGAGCACCTCCAGTTGCGCTCCCCCGAGGGAGGCCGACCATCCGGCCTCGCCCAGCCGGGCACGCAGCAGCCTGCCGATCGCCGGGGCACTGTCCTCGTAGCCACGGTGGCCATGCGCGAATGCCTGCACTTCCCGCCATTCCGCGGCCGACAGCCTGGGCGGACCGTCGCTCAGACACCACAGGCGCCGCACCAGGGCGGTATCCAGATTCCGGTGGCTGTCCGCCAGCTGCCAGGCTAGCTGCTCCTGGAAACGCGGGCGGGCCAGCGCCATGGACGCCGCGGCCGCTTCGCTCAGGGGCCGCAGCAGCAGGGCGGAATGGGCCCCACTGCTGGCCTCGCGACGCATGCCGATGCGCACCGGTTGATACCCATTCCCCTGCCAGAAATCCAGCAACTCCGGCGCCAGGCCAAAACTGCTGCCCAGCCAGTCGAGGCCCGCCAGCCGCGCCTGCGCTTCCAGGTGAACGAGCAGCCGTGAACCCAGTCCCTGGCCCTGTCGAAGAGGGTGCACGGCGATGCGCATGACGCGGCCGAAACGCTGGGAAAGCGCCTCTTCCAGCCCCAGGTTGGCCACCAGCGACTGGGGCAGCAGGTGGCCCTGCAGGCGTCGTTCACCATTGAATATGGCCGGCGCCAGTTCCGGATCGAGTCCACCCTCGCGGGCCAGCAGGGCCGTGGCCAGGATCAGGTTCCCCTGGCGCAGTACATGAACCTCCAGATTGGGGCCATCGAGCAGGTGGCGCAGGTCGAAGGGGCGGGTTCGGTAATGAGAGAACACCAACAGGCCGAACAGCTGGCGCAGGGTCATCTCGTCCGCGGCCAGGGCATCCCGGTCCAGGCGCTCGAGGCGGCATTGCCCCACATCGATGGCCGCCAGGGCATCGGCGGGGGCGATCTCCGCATCGAGCAGCAGGAGCCGGTTCACCGTGGCCTCCAGGGGATCCCCCGTGGCCCAGCGGATCGGTGTCTTCAGTTCCTGCAACTGCCAGCCGGGGGTCTCGCGATCCAGCAGGGCATGGAACTTGAGGACAAAACCGCGACCGGTACCTTCGTAGCCATGCACCGTGCTGGCGAAGGCGAGGCGTGCATAGCGTTGCAGCATGCGTTCCAGCAGGGCCAGCGGAATCCCGGCCGCCTCGTCCACCAGCAACAGATCCGCCGGCGGGCCGGCGCACAACAAGGCATCGGGAGGCAGGAATTCCAGTGCACCACCTTCCCATTCAAGCCGGCCGGCGCTCTGCGTCGCACCGGGCAGGTGGGCACGCGCCTGGGCGAACAGGGTGGCCACTGCGGCACGATGCGGCGCCGTCACCAGGATGCGCGACTTGCCGGCCAGCAGCAGCTCCGCCGCCGCCAGGCCGAAGGCCGCCGACTTGCCGCGGCCGCGGTCCGCGGTCAGTACCAGGGGACGGCGGCGATGTCCGCTCAGGGTCTTGAGGATCGCGGCCACCGCCAGGCGCTGATCCTCGCTGCGGAAACGACCATCTTCGGGAGCCGGTTCCCGTGGCGGCTCCAAGACCCGTGGCGAGGCCTTGGGGATGGCCTCTCCCTGTCGCACCACCGTCACGCCTGCCGACGTGGGCAGCAGGCGCGCCAGGCGCGCGAGGAAACGTCCGCTCAGGCTCGCCGGGGCATGCGGCGCCACCGTGATACGGGCATTCTGGGGATCGGGAAAGACGGACCACTGCTCCAGCGGCGGGCTGAGCAACAACAGCAGACCACCCCCCACCAGCGCCCCGGACGCGGCACCGAACACGTCAGGGTCGAAGCCCTCATGGGCATCCAGCACCAGGAGTTCCAGCTCACGTCCCAGCACCTGCTGGCCCTCGGCCAGGGTCAGCCGCGGCACAC
>JAIVHA010000279.1 GCA_020201295.1 Lysobacteraceae bacterium
CTTGGCATGGTGGGATGAATAGGCGGGCAGTCCGTAGCGGGCGCGGCTGTCGGCCAGGCGAATGGAAGGTGACTGGACGCCAAGGAAGCGCTTCAGCCGTTGCAGGCCGCCCTCCCGCTCCTGGCGCGCCTCCAGCATCATGGTATCGATCAGTGGGAACAGGCAATGTTCTCCGCGTGCGACCTGCACCGCCCTATCGAGGAATGGTCGCTCGATGTTCCGGTAGTGCACCACCACGAGATGGCCGGCAAGTCTGTCCAGGATATCGTTCAGCACAGTATCAAGCGCAGGCGCGTGTTCGACCTCCGAGTGCGTAATACGATGAAAGGCGATGGACGCTTCCGTCAGGACGCCAGGAGGCTTTATGACCCAGTACTGGCCCGCGGCCGGCCGTATCCTGCCCAAGCTGAAAGGGACCATGCCAATACTGACGATGGCATGTTCCTGCGGATCCATGCCCGTTGTTTCGAAATCCAGCGCCATCAGCGGAACCGTTGAAATCGGCGCATCCTCCGCCGGCAGGCCAGCCTGGTAAAATCGCCTGAGCGCGGGATCCCTGCAGGCTTCCGCCTGTCGCTCATAATATTCCCGCCAGCCAGATGGAGCGACCCGCCGCGACTTCCCGCCGGCCATCGAGCTCACCGCCCCGGACTGGGATAGCGGAAACGGAGAAAACCCTGCGCATTGCTCAGCACCTGAAAGGCTTCCTTCAGGTTATGGCGCTCCGCGTCAGAAACCAGCTCCGGATCGATGGCATTATCCACTGCCTGGTCATTCTTGATTTCATGGGCCTGGTGACGCAAGCGCACGGTGGAGATGAATTCCAGCGCATAACGCAGCTTGTCGACCTGACCGGCCGGAAGCGCGTCCGCCTTGTCGATATCGTCCAGGCGCTCATGGGAACCCTGTGCGCACGAACCCACACCCAGCGCATGCACGCGAATCACATCGGTCATGGGTGCCGCCCCCCTGCGCTTGATATTGAAGGTATTATTGTGTTTTCCATCCTGCTCGAGGACAAAGGTGCGAAAGATACCCAGTGGTGGCGTGCGGCTGAGCGCATTGCGCGCCAATGCGGCGAGGAACAGGGGGCTTTCCTGCGCCCGCCTGGCAATGAGATCCTGCAATTCTTCGACGAAACGTTCTTCGCCATGAACGGCATCCAGGTCGAAGAATATCGAACTGTGTAACAGTCGTTGCGGATCCGGTTTTGCAATCCACCCTTCAAAATAGCGCTTCCACTGCGCCAATGGCTGGCGCCACTGATCATTCGTGGCCATGATCCCTCCCTTGCAGTAGGGATAGCCGCAGGCATCCATCCCGTCACTCACCAGGCGTGCAAGCTCCCTGAAGTAACCGTCATGCTGTTTCGGGTCGAATGTGTCATGCAGGACCATCGCATTATCCTGGTCGGTGATGACGGATTGGTCATTACGCGCCAACGATCCATGCACCATGAAACAGTACGGGACGGGGGGCGGCCCTATTTCCGCTTCCGCCAACTCGACGAGACGGCGCATGAGGCTGCGTCCGATGCTCGACATGGCGTTTCCAATCATCCGGGATGTCGCTCCTTCGTCCACCAGCCTCACGAATGCCGCCCGGATATCGGGTGCCAGGCGTGCCAGGCTTTTCACCGTTGACCGGTTGAATATACTGCTGACCAGGTAGGCGCTGCTGTTCGTCTCGTATCGTACGATGTCCGCGAGATGCACTACCCCCACCGGTCGGCGCCGGTGCAATACGGGAAGACGCTGGATATTGTTGCGCAGCATCACCAGCATGGCCTCGTTGACCGACTCGTCGGACTGAATCGTGATGAGCTTCCCGTGACTAATCTCCGCTACGGGCGTCTGGGTCGATGCACCTCGCGCCACGATACGTTCGCGCAGATCCTGGTCCGTGATCATCCCCGTCAGGCGCCATTGGTGGCCTTCGTTATCGGCAAACAGGCGATCCGAATCCTCGTCATTTCCCGGCACCAGCAGCAATACCGAGGAGACATCATTATCGGTCATGAGACGCGCGGCCTGCTGCACGCTGGCCGACTCCTCGATCATGACCGGCATGCGGGTGATGAGTTTGCGCACACGTGTCACCATCATGTCATTGTCGCGCATGCAGACTTCGACCGCACCGCTGCGGATATACGACAGGGCATGAATGGGGTCGCCTTGCTCGAACAGGGTCGTGCCGGCCTTGAAATAGGTGATCTCCACCGATGCCGCCAACTCGTCGAGCAGTTCATCACCCAGGCGGTCGAAAGGCGGGAAACGGCCCATATGATCGCGAATCTCCCTGACTTCCGCTTCCATCTCACTGCCTTCCCGTTTTCATGTGGCGATCATCCCTTGCCTACCAGCGCTCCGGAATCGCCTTGTTGATAATGAACCGTTTCCCATCCATGGAGATATAACCACCCGCGCGCAGATCCTTCAGGATGCGGCTCACCATTTCACGTGAGGCCCCTACCTGGTCGGCGATATCCTGCTGGGTCAGCGGCGGGGTGATCATGCGCCCATCCTGATCGCTGGCCGATTTCAGCAGGACATTGGCGATGCGCCCGAACACGTCCCTCAGCGCCAGGCCCTTGGCATGATCGGTGGTGCGGCGCAGGCGCTGCCCCATGCCCTCGAGCAGCCGGATTGCCACCCGCGGGTTCGCTTCCAGGTAGCCGACAAAATACTGACGGGTGAGGATCGAGATCTGGCATGGGGTCAGGGTCTCGATCGAGGCGGAACGCGGCTCCTCGTCAAGCAGTGAAAGCTCGCCGAAATAATCCCCCGGGCCCAGGCGGTTGACGATATTGGTCCGGCCATCCTCGTCGCTGACGAATACCTTCACCTCACCACTGAGAATGATGTAGAGCGAACTCGATACATCGCCTTCGGTAATTATAATGCTGTTTTTACGGTAGGTTCGAACCGTGGAGGCCGCCGCGATCCGGACCAGGTCCTGATCGTCCACATTGGCGAACAGGGGGATTGCGCGAAGTGTCTCGGCGGTCATGGGGCGATTCTATACGAATCCGTGTGCAGCGGCTAAATCGTGCGGGCTTCACGGGCCCGGTACCCGCTTCCGGCCAATAACAACAACCAGGCCAGCGCGCATGGATACAAATGCGCCTGCTGTTCACAGGGGAAAGCTACCGTGGGAATTACGGCAAAATTCAACCTGATCCTCATCACGGTGCTCGGTGCCGGCTTTGCCGTGATCGCCTACTCAGCCCATCGTACCCTCTACCAGAATGCCTACCACGAGGTGCTGGGGCAGGCCGGCCTGATGATGGACAGCGCCATGGCCGTACGCGGCTACACCTTCGATGAAATCCGCCCGCTTCTGAGCGACGACCTCGAAGAGGCCTTCCTGCCGCAAATCGTGCCCGCCTACGCGGCGACACAGAGCTTTACAAGACTGCACGAGAAAAACCCCGACTATGTCTACAAGGAAGCCACCCTCAACCCGACCAATCCCCGCAACCGGGCCGTGGATTGGGAAACCGATATCATCGGCCTGTTCCAGAACAAGCCCCAGCTCGAGGAATTCGCCGGTGAACGCGAAACGCCCAGCGGACGCTCCCTGTACCTGTCGCGCCCCATCCGCATCAACGATGGCGCTTGCCTGGCCTGCCACAGCACGCCAGATGCCGCGCCGAAATCCATGCTGCAACGCTATGGCAATGCCAATGGCTTCGGCTGGCATCTGAATAGTGTGGTCGGTGCCCAGATCGTATCGGTGCCGATGAACGTGCCCATCGCCAAGGCCCAGGCCATGTTCCAGTGGCTGGTGGTGATACTGGCCGTCATCTTTCTCGTGGTGCTGGTGCTGATCAATATCCTGTTGAAGCTGACCGTAATCAATCCCATCCAGAAGATGTCCCGTACCGCCAATGAAGTGAGCCAGGGCAGTAGCGACGCGCCCGAGTTCGACACCCAGGGCAAGGATGAAATCGCCGTATTGGCCGCGTCCTTCAACCGCATGCGACGCAGCCTGGATAAGGCCATGTCCATGCTGGATCCCGGGCGCGACTGACCCGCATGAGCGCCCACAACCGGACCTGGCTGTGCTGCGTGGTGTTCCTGGATGTGGTCTCGTTCACCAAGCACCACATGCAGGCCCAGCTGGCGATCAAGTCGCATCTCGACGCCCAGATGCAAAAACTCCTGAAGAATTACGCCAAGGACGAATACATCCTGCTGGACCGTGGCGATGGTGCCGCCGTGTGCTTTCTGGTCGAACCCGAAACCGCGCTCTATTTCGCACTCGACCTGCGCGATGCGGTGCGCGCCCAAAACAACAGCAGCGTTCCCTACGAGATCCGCATCGGCATCAATCTCGGCCCGATCAAGATCGTACTCGACGTCAATGGCGACAAGACCAC
>JAIVHA010000280.1 GCA_020201295.1 Lysobacteraceae bacterium
CTACACCCAGCTGACCAGCGCCCTGCACCAGGCCGAGGTGTACCGGGAATCCCAGCTCGACGGCAGCCGCCAGCGGCCCGTCGACCTGTTCCGCAGCCTGGTGGGTACCAGCCGCTCCATCCACCAGGTGCGCAAGATGATCCAGCAGGTCGCCGATTCCGACGCCAATGTGCTGATCCTGGGTGAGTCCGGCACGGGCAAGGAAGTGGTGGCGCGCAATATCCATTATTATTCCTCGCGCCGCGAACAACCCTTCGTGCCCATCAACTGCGGGGCCATTCCCGCCGACCTGCTGGAATCGGAACTGTTCGGTCACGAGAAGGGCGCCTTCACCGGCGCCATCAGTTCCCGCCAGGGCCGTTTCGAACTGGCCGAGGGCGGCACCCTGTTCCTGGACGAGATCGGCGACATGAGCCTGCCCATGCAGGTGAAGCTGCTGCGTGTGCTGCAGGAGCGCACCTTCGAGCGGGTGGGCAGCAACAAGAGCATCGTCACCAATGTTCGTGTCATTGCCGCTACCCATGTGAACCTGGAGGAGGCGATTGCCGACGGCCGTTTCCGCGAGGATCTCTTCTACCGCCTCAATGTGTTCCCTATCGAAATGCCGCCGATGCGTGACCGGGTGGAGGATATCCCCCTGCTGATCAACGAACTGATCCGTCGCATCGAATACGAGAAGCGCGGCTCCGTGCGCTTCACCCAGGCGGCGGTGCTGTCCCTGTGCCAGTACAGCTGGCCGGGCAATGTGCGCGAACTGGCCAACCTGGTGGAACGGATGGCGATCCTGTGCCCCTTCGGCGTGGTGGACATTCGGGATCTGCCGGAGAAATTCCAGGCCGAGGGGATCCCCGCCAGCGCCGGCCAGATGCTGGCGACCATGGAGGACGAGGACACCGCGCCCGCCATGCTCCCGCCCCAGCCCCATCCCATGCACAGCTTCTCGGCCGAGAGCATGGAACCGCGCCTGCCGCGCGCCGGCCTGGATCTCAAGCAGCACCTCAGTGACCTGGAAGTGGGCTTCATCAAGCAGGCCCTGGACGATGCCGACGGCGTGGTGGCCCGGGCCGCCAAGCGGCTCGGCATGCGCCGGACCACCCTGGTGGAAAAACTGCGCAAGTATGGCCTGCAACGGGCCGACGAAACGGCAGGAATTTGACATCCCCGTAAATCAGAATTTGTAACCGACTGATTTAAAAGAAAGCCAACTTTTCGGCACGCCTCTTGCTTCTGTGCGAACGTGGGTCAATGAGACCCGCGATCACCCGCACAGGCAGGCAAGCGCATGACCGAAACCACGATTCACGATCCCCGCGAACTGCAACAGGCCTTCGAGGCCTTCATGGGTATGTCGGCGCAGCTGGAAAGCGCCTACCGGGAACTCGAGCAGCGCGCTGAACGGCTGACCCTGGAACTGGCGGCGGCCCGTTCGGAGCGACTGGCGCAGCTGGCCGACAAGGAACGCATCGCCGATCGCCTCGGCACCCTGCTGGATGCACTGCCGGGCGGTGTGGTGGTACTGGACGGCACGGGCCGGGTGTGCGAATGCAATCCCGCCGCCCTGGACCTGCTCGGCGAACCCCTCCTGGGGGAAACCTGGGAGGCGGTGACCCGGCGGGTACTGAGCGATGAGCAGCAGGATGCCCACGAGGTGCGCCTGCTGGACGGGCGCCGGGTGAGCATCTCGCGCCGCACCCTGGATTCCCAACCGGGACAGATCCTGTTGCTGCACGACGTCACCGAGACCCGTGCCCTGCAGGAGACCGTCAGCCGCCAGCAGCGCCTGTCCGCCATGGGGGAAATGACCGCCCGCCTGGCCCACCAGATTCGCACCCCCCTGTCCTCGTCCCTGCTCTATGCCTCGCAGCTGGCCAGTGGACAACTCAAGGCCGCCGACCAGGTGCGCTTTTCCGCAAAACTCCTGCAGGGTCTGCGCCAGCTCGAGCGCATGGTGCATGACATGCTGGGCTTCGCGCGCGGTGGCGCCACGACGGCGGAATCCGTGCCGGTAGCCGAATTGCTGCGCGACCTGGAGCAATCCATGGTCGCCACCCTGCTGGCCTCGGGCGCCCGCCTGAACATCGACAACCAGGTCCCCGCCG
>JAIVHA010000020.1 GCA_020201295.1 Lysobacteraceae bacterium
CAGCAGAAATCCAAGTTCAATATCTCCAGCAAGGACCAGGCGAAGGCCATTATCGAGGCCCTGCAGGGCTGGATCGGGGAGGAGGGCTGATCCCCGGAGGTGATCTCCTGTAGGAGCGGCCTTTGGCCGCGAACTGGCGCTGGCGTTCATTCGCGGCCGAAGGCCGCTCCTACGGAGCCGGAGCCGGCCCGTTCAGCTGCGAATCCCTTTACCCTTGTTCAGCAGGTGCAGGCTGAAGCCGAACAGCCCGGCCACAAAGCCGAGGATGATGGCGTAGGAGGCCAGCAGGTTGATGTCACTGATGCCGAGAAAGCCATAGCGGAAGGCGTTCACCATGTACAGAATGGGATTGATGAGGGACACTTTCTGCCAGAACTCCGGCAGCATGCTGATGGAGTAGAAAATGCCGCCCAGGTAGATCAGCGGCGTGAGTACGAAGGTCGGGATGATGGAAATGTCATCGAAGCTGTTGGCGTAGATGCCGTTGATGAAACCGGCCAGGGCGAACAGCACCGACGTCAGCATAACCACGCTGATGATCACTGCAAGATGGTGAATCTGCAGGTTGCTGAACAGCAGTGACACCAGGGTCACGGCCAGGCCCACCGCCATGCCGCGCGCCACGCCGCCGGAGATAAAGCCCAGCAGGATGACATAATTCGGCATCGGGGAGACCAGCATCTCCTCGATGTTGTGCTGGAACTTGGAGCCATAGAAGGATGACACCACATTCGCGTAGGAATTGGTGATCACTGCCATCATGATCAGCCCCGGGACGATGTAGTCCATGTAGCGCACACCGTCCATGTCGCCGATCTGGGAACCGATCAGGGTGCCGAAGATGACGAAATACAGGGCCGTGGTGATGACCGGCGGCAGGATGGTCTGGATCCAGATGCGTGAGAAACGCAGGATCTCCCGGAACACGATCGTTTTGAAGGCGACGAATTTCTGCCGGGCATTCATGGCCGCACCCCTGCCTGCCGGTCGTTGTCCACCAGGTACATGAACAGCTTTTCCAGTCGATTGGTCTTGTTGCGCATGCTCAATACCTGGATGTCCCGGGCCGTGAGATCGGCGAACAGCCGGTTGACGCTGGTGCCCCGGGAGATGTCCGCTTCCAGAGTGGTGTCATCCACCCTGCGCAGGACATGGCCCGGGATGTCCGGCAGGCTGGCCAATGGACGCGCCAGGTCCAGTACGAAGGTTTCCATCTGCAGCTGGTGGAGCAACTGCTTCATGCCGGTATTCTCGATAACCCGACCCTCATCGATGATGGCGATGTTACGGCACAGGTTTTCCGCTTCCTCCAGGTAGTGGGTGGTGAGGATGATGGTGGTGCCCTGCCGGTTGATGGTCTTGAGGAACTCCCACATGGAATGGCGGATCTCGATGTCCACGCCGGCGGTGGGCTCGTCGAGGATCAGCAGCCGCGGCCGGTGCACCAGGGCGCGGGCGATCATCAGCCGGCGCTTCATGCCCCCGGACAGGTTGCGCGCCGGACTGTGGCGCTTCTCCCACAAGCCGAGCTGTTTCAGATACTGCTCGGCACGCTCATATGCCAGCTTGCGCTCGATGCCGTAATAGCCGCCCTGGTTGGCGACGATTTCCACCACCGGCTCGAATACATTGAAGTTGAATTCCTGCGGCACCAGCCCCAGCTGGGACTTGGCGGCGGTCAGTTCCCGGTCCAGGTCATGGCCGAAGATGGCCACCTGGCCGCTGGTCTTGTTTACCAGGGAGGTGATGATGCCGATGGTGGTGGACTTGCCGGCGCCGTTGGGACCCAGCAAGGCGAAGAAGTCCCCCTCGGCCACTTCCAGGTCGATGCCCTTGAGGGCCTGCAGGCCATTGGCATAGGTCTTGGTGAGCTGGCGAATGGACAGGGCGGCGGTCATGTCAGGACCTGGTTGATTCCGGATGCGGGCAGCGCGCGATGGTAGCACAGGCAGGCAACGGGATCAGTCCAGGAAGCGTGCGGGAACCCCTGTAGGAGCGGGCTCTGCCCGCGAATGTTCGCGGGCAGAGCCCGCTCCTACAGGGACCCATGGTGAAAGATCTACCGGGACACCATCATGATCAGCAGCAGCACGAACAGCACCACCAGGCCGATGGGCAACAGCAGTTTCTGCCAATCTTTTGCAGTGGCCTTGCGACTCTCCTCCAGGGAGGCCTTGAGGCCGGGACGAAACCAGAACAGGAGCGCCACTACCAGGGCCCCGACGAGCAGCATTTCCCAGGTGGCGGGGGATTCCATGGGATCAGCCGGCGGCCAGGGAGCGCAGGTAGGGCACGAAGGCCAGCACCAGGACTGCGCTCGCGGCCAGGTTCAGCCACAGGATGCGCCGGTAGCGGCCGCGTGCCGGGGCCTCGGCATCGATCATCCAGACCCGGCTCATGAGGGCATCGAGCAGCAGGCCCATGAGCACCACGGGGGAGAGGGCGGGGACCAGCACATTGGTCACCAGTGCCCAGCCGTCCCGGACTTCCCGGGCATCACCACCAGGGGCCAGCACGACGAGCGAAAGGGTAATGGCCAGCAACAGCAACCGCATGGGGCCGATCTGGAGGAGAAGATTTGTGCTCATGCAAGGGTCCCTGACTGGCGGCGGGATGCCTGCCAAGTCCGCTACCCTACCAATCCCGGTACCTCCTGAGCAAGGCAGGGCAGGGATGGCACGCCGCTATTGCAAGTGAGAACGATTATTATTACCATGTTTATCCATTCACACAGCGGGTCCCCTGGAAAAACCATGAAGACAGTACTGTTCTCCATCCTGTTGCTCCTGATGCCGGTGTTCGGTCCGTTCGCCCTGGCCGCCGAGGTCAACCTCTATTCCGCGCGCCAGGAGGCCCTGATCAAACCCCTGCTGGATCGCTTCACGGAACAGACCGGCATCCAGGTCAACATGGTGAGTGCCAAGGACGACACCCTCATCAAGCGCCTGGAGAGTGAGGGCCGCAACAGCCCCGCCGATCTGCTGCTGACCGCCGATGCCGGGCGTCTGCACCGGGCGCGCGAACTGGGGGTGCTGGCGCCGGTGGAATCGACCACCCTGGAGCAGCGCATTCCCGCCAGTTACCGCGATCCCGAGGGCCACTGGTTCGGTCTGTCCCTGCGTGCCCGCCCCATCCTCTACGCACGCGACCGGGTCGACCCCGAGCAGCTGTCGACCTATGCCGACCTCGCGGACCCACGCTGGAAGGGACGTATCTGTATCCGTTCCTCGAGCAATATCTATAACCAGTCCCTGGTGGCCGCCCGTATCGCGACCCATGGCGAGGCGGAGACCGAGGCCTGGGCGCGCGGCCTGGTGGGCAATTTTGCCCGTCCTCCCCAAGGTGGCGACCGCGACCAGATCAAGGCCGCCGCCGCCGGCCAGTGCGATATCGCCATCGCCAATACCTATTACCTGGCCGCCATGCTCAATGACTCCCAGGAATCGGAGCGGGCCAGCGCGGAACGCCTGGCGGTGTTCTGGCCCGACCAGGACGGTTCCGGGGTACATGTGAACGTCAGCGGCATTGGCTTGACCACGGCAGCCCGTAATCGGGAGCAGGCCCTGCGGCTGATGGAGTTCCTGGTCAGCGACGAGGCTCAGCGCTGGTACGCCGATACCAATCATGAGTATCCCGTGGTCGAGGGCATCGAGCCCAGCGACACCCTCAAGGCATGGGGACCCTTCAAGCCCGACGGGATCAACCTCTCCGAGCTCGGCCGCTACAACGCCGACGCCCTGCGCCTGATGGACCGCGTGGGCTGGCGCTAGCCAGACAGGTGAAGCGCAAGGCCCCGTCCGGTTTTTCCGTCATCCCGGCGCATGCCGGGATGACGGGGGTTCCTGGCATATCCAAGTACCATTCGTCCCGGCCACTTTTGCCGGAACGTCCGGCGGCCTACAATAGCCGCCGTTTTGTTTTCCCTTAACCGCATTGCGTGTTCCAAGTTGGGTCTTGCTTGCAGACAGCACACTCCTTGACCAACTCTCTGGCCAGGCCTTTCCGGCTGCCGAGCCCCTGGCGCGCGGGCGTGATCCTGGTCGCCCTGGTGCTGGCCCTGCCGGTGCTGACGGTATTCGGCTTCGTGTTCCAGCCGGCCGGCGAGGTGTGGCGCCACCTGGCCGATACCGTGCTCAAGGATTACGTGTTCAACTCGGCGCTGTTGCTGCTGGGCGTGGGCCTGGGCACCCTGTTCGGGGGCGTGTCCAGCGCCTGGCTCTGTTCCATGTGCCAGTTCCCGGGACGCCGCGTATTCGAGTGGGCACTGCTGCTGCCCATGGCCATGCCGGCCTACATCATCGCCTACACCTACACCGGCATGCTGGATTTCGCCGGCCCGGTGCAGACCGGCCTGCGTGACTGGTTCGGCTGGTCCTACGGTGACTATTGGTTCCCGCAGATCCGCTCCCTCGGCGGCGCCATCGTCATGCTGTCGCTGGTGCTCTATCCCTATGTCTACCTGCTGGCGCGCGCCGCCTTTCTGGAGCAGTCCATCTGCGTGCTGGAGGTCGGTCGTACCCTGGGTGCGGGCGCCTGGACCGGTTTTTTCCGCATTGCCCTGCCGCTGGCTCGCCCGGCGGTGATCGCCGGCCTGTCGCTGGCATTGATGGAGGCATTGGCGGATTACGGCACGGTGCAGTATTTCGGCGTGGCCACCTTTACCACCGGTATCTTCCGCACCTGGTTCGGCCTCGGCGATGCCGCCGCCGCGGCCCAGTTGGCGGCACTGATGATGAGTTTCGTGTTCATTCTCATCGTGCTGGAGCGCTGGTCGCGGCGCCAGGCCCGTTATCACCATACCAGCGGTCGCTACCGGCATCTGCCACGCTATCAACTGCGCGGCTGGCGCGCGGTGGCCGCCTTCGGCCTGTGCCTGTTGCCGTTGCTGTTCGGTTTCCTGCTGCCGGCCGGGCAGCTGCTGGCCTGGGCGGCGCAGACCGCGGAACGGACCCTGGACGCCGAGTTCCTGCGCCTGGTGTGGAACAGCCTCGGCCTGGCGGGGGCGGCGGCGCTACTGGCGGTGTTGCTCGGCCTGTTCATGGCCTATGGCAAGCGCCTGCGCGGATCCTACGGGGTGGCGGCGGCAGTACGAGTGGCGGGTATGGGCTATGCCGTGCCCGGCACGGTCATCGCCGTGGGCGTGCTCATTCCCTTTGCCTGGATCGATAACCGCATCGACGCCTGGATGCGCGCCAGCTTCGATATTTCCACCGGCCTGTTGCTGAGCGGCACCCTGGTGGCCCTGCTGTTCGCCTACACCGTGCGCTTCCTCGCGGTGTCCCTGCAGACCGTGGAGGCGGGGCTCGGCAAGATCAAGCCCAGCATGGACGATGCGGCGCGCTCCCTGGGTCTGCCACCCAACCAGGTGCTGGCGCGCATCCACATGCCCATCATGCGCGGCAGCCTGCTCACGGCCCTGCTGCTGGTATTCGTGGACGTACTCAAGGAACTGCCGGCCACCCTGATCCTGCGTCCATTCAACTTCAACACCCTGGCGGTGCGCGCTTTCGAACTGGCTTCCGATGAGCGCCTGGCGGAATCCGCCACGGCGGCCCTGGCCATCGTGCTGGTAGGCATCATTCCGGTTATTCTCCTGAGTCGTTCCATTACCCGCGCACGTCCCGGCCATGAATAAACCAGACACCGCCGCTCCGCTCCTCGAGGTCGACCGCATTCGCGTTCGTTACGGCGACCTGCCGGTGGTGGAAGACATGTCCTTTCACCTGGAACAGGGACGTATCGGCTGCCTGTTGGGGTTGAGCGGCTGCGGGAAGACCACGGTACTGCGTGCCATTGCGGGCTTCGAACCCGTTTCCGAGGGCGAGATCCGTCTCGGTGGCCAGGTGGTGAGCCGGCCGGGC
The DNA here is from genome assembly GCA_020201295.1 of Lysobacteraceae bacterium. Classification (GTDB taxonomy): domain Bacteria; phylum Pseudomonadota; class Gammaproteobacteria; order DSM-19610; family DSM-19610; genus JAIVHA01. The sequence goes on from JAIVHA010000020.1 coordinate 5,862, forward strand.
TGGAGCCTGGCGCCCGAGCAGCGCCAGGTAGGCATGGTATTCCAGGATTTCGCCCTGTTTCCACACCTGACCATTGCCGACAACATCGCGTTCGGTATCCGCCAGCAGGCGGCGTCCCGGCGCGAGGCGCGGGTCCGCGAGCTGCTGGAACTGGTGGGCCTGGGTGCCTATGCGCGCGGCTATCCCCACCAGCTCTCCGGGGGGCAGCAACAGCGCGTCGCCCTGGCGCGGGCCATTGCCCCGCGCCCGGCCCTGATGCTGCTCGATGAGCCCTTCTCCAGCATGGACAAGGATCTGCGCGAGCAACTGGCGCGCGAAGTGCGCGCCATCCTGCGCCACGAAGGCATTACCGCCGTCCTGGTCACCCATGACCAGCTGGAGGCCTTCCTCATGGCCGACGAGATCGGGGTGATGCATGCCGGCCGGCTGGAGCAATGGGGTTCCGCCTATGAGCTTTACCACGAACCGGGCAGCCGCTTCGTGGCCGATTTCGTCGGCCAGGGAGTGTTATTGCGCGGTACGATACTCAACGACCACCAGGTGGAGACCGAGCTGGGCATCATCGATGGCAGCATCGATCCTGCCTTCGGCCGCAATGACGACGTGGATGTGCTGGTGCGTCCCGACGACATCATCCATGACGACGACAGTCCCATGCTCACCGAGGTTTGCGACAAGGCCTTCCGTGGCGCGGATTTTCTCTACACCTTGCGACTCTCCAGCGGTGCCCGGGTGCTCAGCCTGGTGCCGAGCCATCATGACCATGCCATCGGCGAACGCATCGGCATTCGCCTCGATCTCGATCACCTGGTCATGTTCCGGCGTTGAGAAGCTGGTTGATGGCCCCCTGTAGGAGCGGCCTCTGGCCGCGAACGGCCTTGCCATCGACCATTCGCGGCCAGAGGCCGCTCCTACAAAACAAGGCGCTTTTTTTCTCTAGAACTTCTGCGTATAGCGCACGTAGAGATCCCGGTCGGTACGGTCGCGCTGGACACCGATGATGCTGTCGAGGTCCTTGCGCTTGCGCAGGCGTGCCTCGATGCTGCGGTCGCCGTCGATGCGCCACTGGTAGCGCCCTTCGACCAGGCTGTTGTTATTGCGGAAATCGGGTGACAGTAGCCAGCCTGCCTCGACGTGACCGTAGACCAGCCCGAAGCTGTGGTTGGGCACGATATCGATGAAGTTGAAGCTCACCTGCGCGGCCAGCCCGCCGCTATCGCCGCTGGTGCCCGTGTTCATGGCAACCTCGGTGGGGGTGTTGGGCGCGTAGCCCCCTTCGCCGGCGAGCATGAACCTGGTGCCGCTGTCCCCCATGGGCCACTGGGCCGCCAGGCGTCCCACCAGTCCCCAGTAGTCCTCGATGCGGCCAGCAGCCGTGCCGTCACTGCGCAGGGCATCGGGCAGGTAGTTGATGTCGATGGCCCGTTGTACCAGCGGGCCCACGGGCTTGGTGCTCTCCAGGGAGAAGACGGCCATGACGCGGCTGTCATCTTCACTGAAATTCAAGGGGGAGCGCATGACATTGGTGGGGCCGGCCGACAGGTTGCGCTGCAGGATCAAATGACTGTTCCAGCCGTTGTCACCCTTGCGGGTGACGCGCAGGCCGTCGGTCCAGGTGATGTCCACGTTCGGGCTGTCGTTGCGGTCCAGGGATTTCTTGGCGACGCCGGCCAGTTCGAACTTGGTCTGCATGCGCCCGAGGGTGACCTGCCAGCGGTCATCGGGGCTGTAGGCGAGATAGAGTTCATCGATGGTGGAATCCCCGCGGCGCAGGCCGTCGGTGGAGGGGGCGCTGGTGAAGAACTGGAAGTGGTTGTCGTTCTCGTAGGTGGAGTAGCGCCCCGCGAAACGGGCCTTGGCACGCCAGCTATCGCTCAGCTTCGATTCCAGTCCCAGGCGGATGCGGGCACGGAATTCATCCGTGACGTCGTTGCTGCCGTCGCGATCGTCGCGATCCAGGGAGAAGTAGCCGACGCGCAGGTCGGCGCTCCAGGACAGGGTATCGTTGATGGGGTTGGCGGCCTGGCTGGTGGCGGTCACGGCCAGGCACCCGCAGGAAAATAATAAGGCTTTCAATTTCATATTGTTACTCCTGCCAGGGCGAATGGTGGTGGCCGGCTGCTCGAGTATGAAATCTGGCTCAGTGGCTATTTCTCGGCCTTCAACCTGATTGTTTCCAATACCTACAGCATCATGGGCGCGCGGGACATGGGGCATTTTCTGGAGGCCCTGGACCAGTATTGTTCGGAGTTACCCGGGGAGTTGCTGATCACGGCCATTTCCAGTATCACGATGACGGTGTTTCCGGAGCGGCACAATCTGTCTCCCCATGTGGAACGATGGCCGAAAATGCTGGACGAGCGATAAGGATCATGCGCAAGTGGCGCACCGTCGATCGGCACGATGATTTGCCAACACACCTTCGAGTAGCCACCGGCCTTGAGCCGTGCGTCTGGAATGCACCGGCAGTGCGGTTTGGCTTGGGGACTGTAGGAGCGGCGCGAGCCGCGAATGTTCGCGGCTCGCGCCGCTCCTACAGGAGAGATTTTGCAATGATTGGGTTTAGTATTGATACATAGATGACGGAGTAATGGATGGAGTCCGTGAATGGCTGGGCGCGGGCCGGGATCGCGCTGTTGATGTTGCTGGTGGCTGGGCCGCTGCACGCCACCTTGGCGGAGGGCCTGCAGGCCTATGAGCGGGGCCAGTTCGTCAATGCGCTGCAGTTCCTGTTGCCGCTGGCCAATGAGGGGGATGCAGTGGCACAGCATCACATTGGCCTGATGTACGAAGAAGGCAAGGGCGTGCGTGCCGATCCGGTACAGGCTCGGCAGTGGTTCGA
>JAIVHA010000155.1 GCA_020201295.1 Lysobacteraceae bacterium
CGACTCCACCTCGATACGTGCCAGATCTTTCTCCAGCAACAGCTGCTTGACCACCTTGCGACAGATCTTGGAAATCTCCCGCTCCAGGTTACGCACCCCCGCTTCGCGAGTGTAATAGCGGATGATGTCGTGGATCGCCTCGTCGCTGACCGCGATCTCCTCTTCCTTGAGGCCATTACTGGTGATGGCCTTGGGTAACAGGTAGCGGGTGGCGATATTGGCCTTTTCATCCTCGGTATAACCGGGGATGCGAATCACCTCCATGCGGTCCAGCAGTGGCCCGGGGATATTCAGGGTATTGGCGGTGGCCACGAACATGGTGTCTGACAGGTCGAAATCCACTTCCAGGTAGTGGTCGGCAAAGGTGTGGTTCTGTTCCGGATCCAGCACCTCGAGCATGGCCGAGGACGGATCGCCCCGGAAATCGGTCGACATCTTGTCGATCTCATCCAGCAGGAACAGGGGGTTGCGCACCGCCACCTTGGAGAGGTTCTGAATGATCTTGCCCGGCAGGGAACCGATATAGGTGCGCCGGTGGCCGCGGATCTCAGCCTCGTCGCGCACGCCGCCCAGGGCCATGCGCGAGAACTTGCGGTTGGTGGCGCGGGCGATGGACCGGCCCAGCGAGGTCTTGCCCACGCCGGGTGGCCCCACCAGGCACAGGATCGGGCCCTTGAGTTTCTTCACCCGCTGCTGCACCGCCAGGTATTCCAGGATGCGCTCCTTGACCTTCTCCAGGCCATAATGATCCTCTTCCAGCACCGCCTCGGCGCGGGTCAGGTCGTGCAGGATCTTGGTGCGCTTTTTCCAGGGCACGCTCACCAGCCAGTCGATGTAGTTACGCACCACCGTGGCTTCCGCCGACATGGGGGACATGAACTTCAGCTTGTTGAGCTCGGACGTGGCCTTGGTCTTGGCCTCCTTGCTCATACCGGCCTTTTCGATCTTTTCCTGCAATTCCTCGACTTCGTTGGGCACGTCCTCCATTTCACCCAACTCTTTCTGGATGGCCTTCATCTGCTCATTCAGGTAGTACTCGCGCTGGCTCTTCTCCATCTGCTGCTTTACGCGGCCGCGAATACGCTTTTCGATCTGCAGGACATCGATCTCGCCCTCGATCATGCCCATCAGGTGCTCCAGGCGTTCACGCACATTCTCGATTTCGAGAATGCGCTGCTTTTCCTCGAGCTTCAAAGACATGTGGGCGGCAATGGTATCCGCCAGGCGGCCCGGCTCCTCGATCCCCGACAGGGAGGTGAGGATCTCCGGCGGCACCTTCTTGTTGAGCTTTACATACTGATCGAACAGGGTCAGCAGGGAACGCATCAGCACATCGACTTCACGATCGTCGACGCCGGAACCGGTGCCCAGTGCTTCGATATGGGCGGAGAAAAAATCATCGGTCAGTTCGAAGCCGGTGATACGGGCACGCTCGGCCCCTTCCACCAGCACCTTGACTGTGCCATCGGGGAGCTTCAGCAGCTGCAGGATGGTGGACAGGGTACCGATGCGATGGATGTCATCCACCTGGGGATCGTCCACCTCGGCGCTTTTCTGCGCGACCAGCAGGATTTTCTTGTCATCCGCCATGGCCGAGTCCAGGGCCTGGATGGATTTTTCGCGACCCACGAACAGGGGGATGACCATGTGCGGGTAGACCACCACATCGCGCAAGGGCAGCACGGGCACCACGTTCTGGGTGCCATCGGTCACTTCATTCATTTCGTCCTCACGCTCCATCGGAAATACCTCGTTGCGAATTCGTTGCGTAGGGGTTTGGCCTTGAAAGGGGCTGCGAGTTCACTCTAGCAGAAAACCGCCAGCAACCTACCACAACCCCGTGGATGTATATGGGGGCCAAAGCCCCCGGTTCAAGGTCAAAATACCGTTGTCCAGAGATTACACGCAAGATCTGCGCCAGCCAGCAGTCCCGGCATGCGCATTTACCCGGTGTGCTGGCACATGACGGCAGTTCGTACATGGTATCCAGCAGCACATGTTCCATGATGGTGCGCAGGCCCCGCGCACCGGTCTTGCGCGCCATGGCCTTGCGGGCAATGGCGCGCAGGGCATCCTCGCGGAATTCGATCTCGGCCCCTTCCATGTCGAACAGTTTTCCGTACTGCTTGGTCAGGGCATTCTTGGGCTCGGTGAGAATCTGCACCAGGGCGTCCTCGTCCAGTTCCTCCAGGGTGGCCACCACGGGCAGGCGACCGACAAACTCGGGGATCAGGCCGTATTTGATCAAATCCTCGGGCTCGACCTCGTAGAGGATCTCACCGACATTGCGCTTGTCATCCTTGGGCTTGACCTTGGCGGAGAAGCCGATGCCGCCGGTTTCCGAACGGCTGCGGATCACCTTGTCCAGGCCGGCAAAGGCCCCGCCACAGATGAACAGGATATTGGAGGTATCCACCTGCAGGAATTCCTGCTGCGGATGCTTGCGACCGCCCTGGGGCGGCACGGAGGCCACCGTGCCCTCGATCAGCTTGAGCAGTGCCTGCTGCACACCTTCACCGGACACGTCCCGGGTGATGGAGGGATTGTCGGACTTGCGTGAGATCTTGTCGATTTCATCGATGTAGACGATGCCCGTCTGGGCCTTCTCCACATCGTACTCACACTTCTGCAGCAGCTTCTGGATGATATTCTCGACATCCTCGCCCACATAACCGGCTTCGGTCAGGGTCGTGGCGTCGGCAATGGTGAAGGGCACGTTGAGCAGGCGGGCCAGGGTCTCGGCCAGCAGGGTCTTGCCGGAGCCGGTGGGGCCGATCAGCAGGATATTACTCTTGGAGAGTTCGACCTCGTCCTTCCGCGTGCTGGCATCGAGACGCTTGTAGTGGTTGTACACCGCTACCGACAACACCTTCTTGGCGTTCACCTGGCCGATGACGTATTCGTCCAGGACGGCGTTGATTTCCCGGGGGGTCGGCAGCTTGTTGCCCACTGCGGCCGATTTTTCCTGCATTTCTTCACGGATGATGTCGTTGCACAGCTCGACACATTCGTCGCAGACGAACACGGACGGGCCGGCAATGAGTTTGCGCACTTCATGCTGACTCTTTCCGCAGAATGAGCAGTACAGAAGTTTGCCGTCCTCGCCCTTGCGTTCGTTGCTCATAAATACCCCTCTGAATCATGATTCGGCATTCCTGCCACAGGCCTACGGCAATCCGCAAGGTGCCGCCCTGCCTTCTATAGCGGCCCGATGCCCGCCAGCTTTACGCGGGTCCGATGCCCTATTCAACTACGCCGGGACCCCCTTGACAAGGAATCCCGGCAACTATCTAAGGTTTTCGTTTTACTGGATTTTTTGATCCCCGGCAAGGCCGGCGCCGGAAGCCGGAGGTGCTCAGGCCTCGGCTTCGGCATCCTTGCGGGAGACCAGCACCTCGTCGATCAGGCCGTATTTCACCGCCTGCTCGGCGCCCAGGAAGTTGTCGCGATCCGTATCCCGGGCGACGACGTCTATATCCTGGCCGGTGTGGTGTGCCATGATACTGTTCAGCCGCTCACGCACCAGGAGGATTTCCTTTGCGTGGATATCGATATCACTGGCCTGACCCTGGAAACCGCCCAGGGGCTGGTGGATCAACATGCGCGAGTGCGGCAGGCAATAGCGCTTGCCCGCCGCGCCGCCGGTCAGCAGCAGGGCGCCCATGCTGGCCGCCTGCCCGATGCACATGGTGCTGACATCGGCCTTGATGAACTGCATGGTGTCATAGATGGCCAGGCCGGCCGTCACCACGCCGCCCGGGGAATTGATGTACAGGTGAATGTCCTTGTCCGGGTTTTCCGACTCCAGGAACAGCAGCTGTGCCACCACCACGTTGGCCATGTAGTCCTCGACCGGACCCACCACGAAGATCACCCGCTCCTTGAGGAGTCGCGAGTAGATGTCATAGGCACGCTCGCCGCGCGAGGTCTGCTCGATCACCATCGGCACCAGGTTCAAGGCCTGGGTATCCATTGCACCACCGTTTCCAAACCGATTGCTCATTATGTCGCCATCCTTACTGTGTATCGTACCGGAGCCAGGCCGGAACCGGAAATGTCCCGCCGCTGACCAGTATCGCCCTTACCCACCCGCCTGCATGACACTGTCGAAGGTGGCGGATTCTTCCGTCACCTGTGCCTGGTCCAGTACCCAATCCGTGACGATATCCTCCATCACGTAGGATTGCACGCCGGCCAGGGCATCGCGGTTGCTGTAATAGTATTGCACCACTTCCTCGGGCTTTTCATAGGAGGCGGAAAGATTTTCGACTTCGGCCCGTACGCGCTCCGGATCCACCTGGAGCTGGTTACGGCGAATGATTTCACCAATGATCAGCCCCAGGGCCACCCGGCGGCTGGCTTCGTTCTCGAAGGCCTCGCGGCCACCGGACTGCAGTCCCTGCTGCTCGGCCTGGCGCGCCAGCGCATCAACCTCGCTGGACACCAGGGCCCTGGGCACATCGATGGCATTCTGCTCCATCAGGGCATCGAATACCTGGCGCTTGACCTTGTTCTTGATGGTCTGGCTCAGCTCGCGCTCCATGTTGCGGCGCACCTCGGCACGCAGGCCTTCCAGGCCACCCCCGCTGATGCCGAAGGAGTCGGCGAAGCTGTCATCCAGCTCGGGCAGGCGCGCGGCCTGTACCTGGCTGACCTTGACCTTGAACCGGGCAGGCTTTCCGGCCACGTCGGCAAAGCTGTAGTCAGCGGGGAATTTGACCTCGATGCTGCGCTCCTCACCGGCCTTGGCGCCCACCAGTTGGTCTTCGAAGGTATCGATCATGGTCTTGCTGCCCAGCTCCAGGGGCAGGTTGGACGCCTTGTTGCCGGAAAAGGACTCGCCGTCGATGGTGCCCTCGAAATCGATGATCACCCGGTCACCAAGGGCGGCGGCGTCTTCCTTGGGCTCCCAGCTGACGCGTTGCTTGCGCAGCTTTTCCAGCATGCGATCCACGTCGGCATCGGTCACCTCGGCTTTGGGCCGGGTCACCTTGATAGCGGAGACCGCGGCGGGTTCGAAATCAGGATAGACCTCGAAGGTGGCAACGTATTGCAGGGTCTCGCCGCCTTCGGACTGCGGTGGCTCGATGCGGGGGTCACCGGCGGGACGCAGGTTCTGCTGCTGGACCGCCTCCTGGTAGGTGGAGGAAATGAGCTCCCCGAGGGCCTCGAGGCGAACCTGGGGCCCAAATTTCCGTTCCACCACCTTGAAGGGCACCTTGCCGGGACGGAAGCCGTCCAGGCGCACCGTGCGTGTCATGGATTGAAGCCGCGTCTTGACCACGGAATCCACCTGCTCGGCGGGGATCTGCACCGTCATGCGGCGTTCCAGGGCACTGGTATTTTCTACGGAAACTTGCATCGAACGACCTCTTGGGGGGCTTGCCCCTTCCTGTATGGGGTTGGTGGTGGCGCCGCCCGGGCGGCTACCGGTAATCTGGTGCGAACGGAGAGACTCGAACTCTCACAGGTTACCCTACTGGAACCTAAATCCAGCGCGTCTACCAATTCCGCCACGTTCGCAATATCTTGTCTGGCGGGCCGGCAGAACAGGCCTCGCGATATCCCGCACCAAAGCGGTGATTGGCCATTATATCGGTTTCCTGACGGGGCGCGCACCCCCGGGCCGAATTCATTGCCGCGCGCCCAAAAAAAAGCCCCCGTCGAGCGGGGGCCTGCGTACTGGTGGGCCGTGTAGGATTCGAACCTACGACCAAGAGATTAAGAGTCTCCTGCTCTACCAACTGAGCTAACGGCCCGGAAAAACGCGTATTGGACCACAAGCCGCCCGGCAATTCCAGGCTCACTGCCACGATCCGTCACATAATGGGGTGGACGATGGGACTCGAACCCACGACGACCGGAATCACAATCCGGGGCTCTACCAACTGAGCTACGCCCACCATAAACCTTGATTGCCCGACACCCCCGGTGCCGGCCATGAATGGCGCCCCGGGAGGGAGTCGAACCCCCGACCGACTGCTTAGAAGGCAGTTGCTCTATCCGACTGAGCTACCGGGACTCGAACTCTCCTGACCGTGGCATCCGCCATCGATCGAATTGGTCGGGGTAGAGGGATTTGAACCCCCGACATCCTGCTCCCAAAGCAGGCGCGCTACCAGGCTGCGCTATACCCCGTCTCACCGGCAACGGGGAGGGCCGCGATCATACGGACTGGCCCGGGCCGGGTCAATCGCCTCCGCGGCTCCCCAGGGCCGTAACTGTGCATTATAACCCAGGCTATCGGCCGTCAGGCAAGGGATCCTTGTTCCACCCTGCCCCCCCATGCGAGAATTCCGGCCTGTTCCGCCTACCCCGACCGCCACGACCCGCACCCATGACCGCACAACTCATCGACGGCAAGGCTATTGCCGCCAAGCTCCGCAAAGATACCGCCGCCCGTGTGCAGGAGCGCCTGGCCAGGGGCAAACGCCCCCCTGGGCTGGCGGTCCTGCTGGTGGGCAACAGCCCGGCCTCCGAGATCTATGTCCGCAACAAGCGCCGCGCCTGCGAGGAGGTTGGGTTCCTGTCCCGCTCCTACGACCTGAGCACCGATACCACGGAACGGGAACTGCTGGACCTCATCGACAACCTGAACCTGGACGAGGAAATCGACGGCATCCTGGTCCAGCTACCCCTGCCCGAACACATCGACCCGGAAACGGTGCTGGAGCGTATTCACGCCGACAAGGACGTGGACGGTTTCCATCCCTACAATGTGGGTCGCCTGGCCCTGCGCATGCCGCTGTTGCGTCCCTGCACCCCCTACGGGGTCATGACCCTGCTCAAGCATACGGGCGAACCTTTCTACGGGCGCGAGGCGGTGGTGGTCGGGGCCTCCAATATCGTCGGCCGCCCCATGACCCTGGAACTGCTGCTGGCCGGCTGCACCGTCACCACTTGCCATCGCTTCACCCGGAACCTCCATGAGCACGTGGCCCGGGCCGACATCCTGGTGGCGGCCACCGGCAAGCCTGGCCTGATCCAGGGGGACTGGATCAAACCGGGTGCCACCGTGATCGATGTGGGTATCAACCGCCTGGAGGATGGCAGCATCACGGGCGACCTGGACTTTGCCACGGCCCGGGAACGGGCCGGGTGGATCACCCCCGTGCCAGGAGGTGTCGGGCCGATGACGGTGGCCACCCTGCTGGAAAACACACTCTATGCCGCGGAAAAGCTCCACGGCTGAAACATCCGCTGGCCAGGAGTCTGTCGGACTTGATGGCCCTCAGATCCTCCGAGAGCCGGCCTTGAGCGGCACACCTGGAATGCACCGGCAGTGCAGTTCGACTTGGGCACTGTATGTAGGAGCGGCGCGAGCCGCGAATGTTCGCGGCTCGCGCCGGTCCTACAGGAGGCATTTTGCGATGATTGGGTTTACATGGAGTAAATGAGCATGTTGGGCCCGGTTGCAACGCCCCAATGCGCCCTCTAGCGGTTTGTAACACAGTAGTACTAGGAAACGGAGCGCAGATCGCTCGCCGATGAGGTCTGCTGCAGCAGGACATCGATGGGTTGCGGCTTGGCCACCCAATAGCCCTGGGCGTAATCGACCCCGATGGTGCGCAGCCGCTCCACTATCGCCTCGCTTTCCACGAATTCGGCAATGGTGCGAATCCCCATCACGTGGCCGATCTCGTTGATGGCGGCCACCATGGCGGCATCGATTTCATCTTCCACCATGTCCTTCACGAAACCTCCATCGATCTTGAGGTAGTCCACCGCGAGATTCTTGAGATAGCCGAAGGAACTGAGTCCGCTGCCAAAATCATCGAGGGCAAAGCTGCAGCCGTGATCCCGCAGCACCTTGATGAAACGGGTAGCACCGCGCAGGTTGGCAATGGCCGCGGTCTCGGTGATTTCGAAACAGACCTGGCAGGGGTCCAGCGCGGACTTGGCCAGGTGATCCAACACGAAGGCGAGGAACCCTTCATCGCTCAGTGACTGGCCGGACAGGTTGGCCACGTAAACCGCCTGGGCAGGCCCCGAGCGCCCGGGGCCGAAGGTCTTCAGCATGGTACTCACCACCCAGCGATCCAGGGTGGGCATGAGGTTATAGCGTTCCGCCGCCGGCAGGAAGGCCATCGGCGGCACCATGTTGCCCTGGTCATCGAGCATGCGCACCAGCATTTCGTAGTGCACGGGGAAACGGCCATTTTCCAGCGGCACGATGGGCTGGAAAAACAGACGCATACGGTCCTCATCCAGGGCACGGCCGATCTGTGAAACCCAGCTCAACTCCCCGCGTCGCTGTTGCATCTCCCGATCGCCGGGCTCGTACACATGGATGCGATTGCGCCCGCTGTCCTTGGCGGCATAACAGGCCACATCAGCGGCACTCAACACCTCCGTGGCATTGTGGCTGGCCTGGTTCACCGGGACCACGCCGATGCTGACGCCGATCTCGAAACTGTGTTCCTGGTGCATGAAGCGGAAGGCACGCACGGTATTCAGGATATCCTCTGCCACACGGCGCGCCTTGTCCGGACTGCAATGACTGAGCAGCATGCCGAACTCATCGCCACCCAGGCGTGCCAGGGTATCGGTTTCCCGGATACGCTCCAGCAGCACACCCGCCAGCTGCCGCAGCAATTCATCTCCGGCAATGTGCCCGCAGACATCGTTCACCACCTTGAACTGATCCAGGTCCAGGTAACAGAGCGCATGTTCCACGCCCTCCTGCTGGGCGCTGTCCAGTGCCTGTTGCAGGCGCTGCTCGAATTCACGCCGGTTGTACAAGCCGGTGAGGGCATCATGGGCGGCCTGGTAGGACAGCTGCCGGGCCAGCATGCGGGTCTGGCCTACGTCATGAAACACCATGACGGCACCGAGGATGGTGTCGTTACGAGCGCGTATGGGCGCGGCCGAGGCGCTGATTTCCACCTCGACATCATCGGGACGCACCAGGATGATCTCATCTTGCAGGGTCACGGGGCCACGCTGGGCCAGGCACAGGACGACCGGGTTATCCACGACCTTGCGCGTCACCTCGTCATGGAGTTTCAGCATCTCCGGCAGGGAACGCCCACGGGCCTGCTCCAGGCTCCAGCCGGTAAGTTTTTCCGCCAGGGGGTTGACGTACTCCACACGGTACTGGGGATCGGTGGTAATGACGGCATCCCCGATGGAATGCAGAGTCACCTCTGCCTGCTCCTTCTGCTGGTACAGGGCGGCCTCGGAGTCGCGCACCCGGGCCAGGGCCTCGTGCAACTCCTGCTGCTGCAGGGTGACGTAGTCAAGCGCCCGGTTGATGAATCCCCCCAGGTAGCCGAACTCGTCGTTACGCTTTTCATCGAAACGGGCATCGGTGGAACCGGCTGAAAAGGCCTCCGCGGTACGTACCATCTGCAGGAAAGGTCGGCTGATCATGCGCTGCAATACCCACTGCAGTATGAAACCGAACAGCAAGAAAGCACCGCCCATGGACACCAGGTAGTGCTTGCGCTGCTGCTTGATCTGCTGTTCGACGCTGGGCAGGGAAATATTGAGCATCACCGCCAGCGGGGGCAGCGCGTCGCCAAGGCCGTTCACCTCGATGGTCCGTGAATAGGTTACCAATTGGCCTTCGTCCCCCGTGATGTCATGCCACTGTTCGAAATCCTCGTCCAGGTACTGCACGTATACCCGGGGGACATTGAAGGATCGCTGGGTATCCGTGACCACGGCCAGCACATCGGCAAAACTTTC
>JAIVHA010000120.1:0-2064 GCA_020201295.1 Lysobacteraceae bacterium
CCATGCTGCTGCTGCAGCAACCGGTCAAGAGCCTGACCCGCATCAACGAGCAGTTGCACCGCGGCCTGGCGGCCGCCCAGTCGGTATTCGCGCTGCTGGACCTGCCGGTGGAACGGGACACGGGCAGTACGCCTCTGGAGCGCGCGCGCGGTGCCATCCGTATCCACGGCCTGGGCTTTGCCTATCGGGAGGATGCGCCACCGGCGTTGCGTGATATCGACATGGACATTCAGCCGGGAGAGACGGTGGCCTTCGTGGGCCAGTCGGGCAGCGGCAAGACCACCCTGGTGAACCTGATCGCGCGCTTCTACGGCGGCTACAGCGGCGAGATTTGCCTTGACGGCGTGCCCGTGGAGCAATACCGCCTGGCGGATTATCGCCAGCAGTTCGCCATGGTGGGCCAGGAGGTCACCCTGTTCAATGACACGGTGACGGCCAATATCGCCTATGCGGATCCCGAGCCCGATTCGGCCCGGGTGCGCGCCGCCGCCGAGGCGGCCTTCGCCCATGACTTCATCGAGCAATTGCCTGCGGGCTATGACGAGCTGCTGGGCGAGTCGGGCGTGCGCCTGTCCGGCGGCCAGCGTCAGCGCCTGGCCATCGCCCGTGCCCTGTACCGCGATGCGCCGGTGCTGATCCTGGACGAGGCCACCTCCGCCCTGGATACGGAATCGGAGCGCATGGTGCAGGCGGCGCTGGACAATCTCATGCGTGATCGTACCACCCTGGTGATCGCTCACCGCCTGTCCACCATCGAAAAGGCCGACCGCATCCTGGTCATGCACCAGGGCCACATCGCGGAGGCCGGCACCCATGCCGAACTGATCGCCCTGGGCGGCTACTACAGTGCCATGTACGCGGTGCAGTTCCAGCAGCCCGAGCTGGTCTGAAAGTGGTTCAAGGAGTCACGGATCGATTCGTCATTGCGATGAGCGTAGCGAAGAAACAATCTCCAAGATGTTGATCTACCGTAGCAGGGGATTGTTTCCCGCCACGGCCTTCGGCCTCGCGGCTGAAGGCTCACCCGCTCGCAATGACGATAAAGATGAATCAGCGGTTCCTTTGGGATTTCCCCCGACCGTAAGGATGGACCGCCGCGCGCTTACAGCGCCACGCTTGCCACCAAGCCGGCATAGACCAGCAGCATGATCAGGCTCTCCAGGCCGATCCGGCCGATGCCGTAGCGTTCCCGGTACACGAATCCCATCAGCAGAATGCCGGTCATCAGGATGGTCACCAGGCCCCAGAGGACCTGTTGGGAGGTGACCGCATGGTAGATCGAGCCGTCGCGGTAGACGATGTCGGCCGCCGCGATCACCGTGGTGTTGAAACAGTTGGTGCCGAGGATGTTGCCCACCGCCAGGGTCAACGCACCCACGCGAATCGCGGCGATGGTCGTGACCAGTTCCGGCAGGGAAGTGGCCACGCCGGTGAAGAGCGCCCCGACGGCCGTTTCCGACAGGGGCGTCTGCAGGGCGATGGTCTTGGCGGCATGCATCAGCGCCCAGCCCGATACGGCCGTGCCGGCCGCGAGCAGGGAAAAGTGTGCCCACAGGCCAGCCGCGCCCTGGGTCGTTTGGCTGCCCCGTTCCGGTACATCCTCCACCGTCTGGGCAGTATGCCGTGGCGTCCACATCGGCCGGGTGTGCGCGCCGCGCACGGCATAGTAGCCGAGTACATAGCCTGCCAGCAGCACCGGCGTGACCGGGTGGATGCCCCAGAAAAATACCGGCGGCGTGACCATGGCGATCAGTGGAAGGGAAAGCAGGGTGATCAGCAGCGCGGCCAGTGTGAGATTCGAGGACGAGGCGGCTGCATGCTCGAGGTTCGCCTTGCGGTAGACCATGTCCCCGATGCCGAGGAAGGCGAGATTGACGGCCATGCTGCCCATTATGTTGCTCATCGCCAGTTCGGCGTAGCCATCCACCGCGGCGGTCAGTGTGGCGGCGAAGTCCGGCAAGGAGGTTGCCCCGGCAAGGAAGAGCCCGCCCATCATGGCCTCGCCCATGCCGGTCACGTCGGCCAGTCGGTCGGCCGTGATGGACATGCGTACCCCCAGCACAG
>JAIVHA010000120.1:2215-3498 GCA_020201295.1 Lysobacteraceae bacterium
GCCTGGTGCTGAATGAAGGCGAGCGCTGGACCACCGATGCCGCTTTGCGCGAGGGCATGGAGCGCGTGCACGCGACCTTCGTCGAAGTGTTGCCGGCCTACCAGCGTGGCGAATTCACTCCCGAGGCCGCGACGGACACGGCCCGGGCCATCGATGATCATGTGGCCTTTCTGGTGGAGAACTGCAAGCTGGAACCGGCCGCCGACGCTGTGCTGCATGTATTGGTGGGGGAGCTGCTGCAGGGTGCCGAGGCTTTGCGGCAGGCGCCGCAGTCAGGGGAGGGCCTGCCACGCATTCATGCTGCCCTGCGGGACTACCCGCGCTATTTCGACCACCCGGGTTGGGAAGAACCCACTGACTAGCACACTGTCCTCGCTCTCCCACCTTGCTCGCTACGATCGCCTAAGTCCGACAGGCTCCTAGCGTGACTGATTGCGCAAGTGGCGCCGTTCCAGCTCCCGGATGAGGGCGGCGAGTTGATTGCGGGCCTTGCGATCGAGCTTGAGAAACTGGCCACCAAGCCGTACCGGCCTCAGCCGGTCCCGGGCATAGACAAAGCGGATCTCCAGCTCGGAGCGGATCACCGTGCCGTCCGGTAAATGGAGTGCGCAGCCCGGCAGGATGTCGCCCCGGTCGGGCGGGGTGGGGGTGACGAGCTGCATGCCCAGGCCGGAGGCGGACAGGTCGAGGAGGCTGGCCTGGGACGGGTCCGTGCCCTCTTCCCGCAAGGGCAGGTTGGGCAGGTTCAGTTCGATGCCGGCGTTGCTGTCCACGGGTACCCGGAAATGGTTGCGGCGCTGGATGTGCAGCAGTAGTTGCGGCATGGCCGCGAAATACAGGGCGATGCCGCGCTGCTCCTCGACCCGCTGCAGCACGGAGGCAAACCGGTATTCCACCCCGTGCAGGCGACAACGCGCATTGAATCGCTGTCGTTTGATCAGGGCCTGGTGACCGGTGTGGGGGTTCAGTTCATCCAGGATCAGCAGTTCGCGCTTGGGATGGACGCGCAGCACGGCGGAATTGAAACTGCCTTCCACGCCGGGGATCGAAACATTGAGCAGGCAATGCCCGTCTTTGAACAGTTGCAGGAAGCGGGCGATCTGTGCCGGATTGGTGATGCGCTCGGCGCTGGAATGGGCATCAAGATCGGCGGGAGGTTCGGGTGCCGGGTCGGGGTGAGGTGGGCGCCGGAAGAACATGGGCGCGGCAAGGGCGGCGTTCGCCGTCCTCAGGCCGTGCCCAGGGCACGGTGATCCAGGGAGCTGGGGGTACGTCCATTGGCC
>JAIVHA010000021.1 GCA_020201295.1 Lysobacteraceae bacterium
CGAGGTGCGGGCGGATGTCGAGAACGCGGTGCTCGAGTACCAGCAAGGCTGGGAACCCATTCAGGACCTGCGCGCGCGGCTGGTGTTCGCCGGCGCGGGCATGGAGATCCTCGGTCACGAGGGACGCATCGGCCCCACGCGGCTAACCGAGGTGCGCGCCCATACGCCGGATCTGCGCCGCAGCGGTCCGCTCCTGCGCATCACCGGACAGGCCAGCGGCCAGCTGGAGGACATGCAGGACTTCCTGCGCGCCAGTCCGCTCAGGGAGCGTTTGAGTGGACTGACGGACGGTGAACTGCGCCTCAGCGGACCCGCCAGGCTGGCGCTGGAACTGGGCGTACCGCTGCGCAAGACCCAGGGTGACTTTCGCGTGCAGGGGCAGTTGCACCTGGCGGACAATCGTTTGTTGGTCGCAGCCCATGAACTGCGCCTGGAGGGTCTGGACGGACAGGTTTCGTTCACTGAACGCAGCATCGGTAGCCGCGGCTTGCAGGCGCGCCTGTGGGATGCGCCCCTGCGGATCGAGCTCGACACCCGCCCCGAGCGGGAGGGGGGTTATCACCGTGTGCGCCTGCAGGGAGCGCCGGACCTGGTGGCCCGGCTGCGGGACTGGCCGCTGGCCGACCGCCTCGAGGGGGCGACGGGCTGGCGGGCGGAGATCCGGTTGCATCCATCGCAAGGTGAGCAGGCCGGCGAGGTGTACCTGGAACTGGCTTCCGATTTGCGTGGCCTCGGGGTGAATCTGCCGGAACCCCTGGGCAAGACGGCAGCGGAAGTGCGCCAGCTGCGCCTGTGGCGCACCCTGGGCGGGCAGGACGATGGCCCCCTGTGGATACAGTATGGCGAAGGGTTGCAGGCGGTGCTGGAACTGGAGGCCGGCACGGAGGGACAGCGGCTGGCGCGCGGTGGTGTGCAGCTGGGTGGCGGTGATGCACGCTTGCCCGCTGGCCAGGTATTGCAGCTGGTCGGGCGGCTGCCGCGCCTGTCCCTGACCGAATGGCAAGCCCGGCAGCCGGCGGGGAAGGGGGGCATGCAGGCCCTGCCACCTCTGGAGATCGACCTGGCCATCGGGGAGATGGAACTCTACCGGCACCTGTTGCGGGACACCGCCGTGCGTCTGCGCCGAGAAGGCGCGGAATGGCATGCGCAGCTGAGCGGTCGAGGCGCACATGGTCTGGTGCGCATCGGTAACGGCGAGCAAGGCCTGGAACGAATCGACCTCGACCTCGATCACCTGCATGTCGCTCGCCTCCCCGATGCCCCGCACTTGCGCCAGGAGCTGGATCTCGACCCGCGCACCCTGCCCTTGCTGTCCGTGAAGATACGCGAACTGCACCTGGATGATCGCCCCCTGGGTAACCTGCTGCTGGAGACCCTGCGGCGTCCCGACGGCCTGCGGGTCGAACAGTTGAACCTGAGCGGGGAGGAATACCGACTGCAGGTCCAGGGTGAATGGCGCATGACCGCCACGGGACAGCCGGTGTCCCAGTTCGAGCTGCAACTGGAGGACGCGAATCTGGGCGCCTTGCTGGAGACCTTCGGTCATGAGCGGATCATGGAAAGCCGACGGGCCAATGCGCTGCTGGTGGCCAACTGGCCCGGCTCCCCGCTGGACTTTGACCTGGACCAGGTCGAGGGCCGCCTGGATCTCGACATCGGCGCCGGCCAGCTGGTCAAGGTGGATGCACCCGCGGGCCGCATGCTGAACATCTTCAGTATTCACAGTTTGCAGCGGCGCCTGGCCCTGGATTTCAGTGACGTGTTCGGCAAGGGCTTCAGTTTCGACAGTATCACCGGCCATGTCACTTTCATGGCCGGTGATGCCTATACCCATGACCTGGTCATGCACGCGCCTTCGGCGCAGATCGCCATCGCCGGCCGCACCGGCTTCGTGGCCCGGGACTATGACCAGCTGGTCACCATCACGCCGCTGGTGTCCTCGAGCCTGCCCCTGGCCGGCGTGCTGGCCGGTGGGCCGGCGGTGGGCGCGGCCCTGTTCGTGGCGGAAAAACTGTTCGGCGAGCGCATGAACCGCCTGGCCCGCTACCAGTATCAGGTGACCGGTCCCTGGGACGCGCCGCAGCTGGAGCGCCTCGATCTCAGCCGGGAACCCGGGTCGGGCGCGGACTGAAGCGGGCCGTAAATATGGTATTCTTCCCGCCATGCTGCGCTATCTGACCGTTTTTGCTTGTATTCTTGCCGCGTCCGCGGCCCTGGCGGAAGACCGCTGGAGCCTGTCCGCCGAGCAATGGGCACGGCCGCGCAGCGGTGCCAGCCTGGTGTCCATGGAACCCCTGGCGGAGGTGGTCCGGCATTTGCGTGAGAATGGCGAGCAGCGTCTGTTCATTGCCTATCCAGGCGGCGAGGAAGGCAGCCTCTGGGCCCATGAACTGCGTTCCTGGCTGGTGGCCCTGGGCATCCCCTCGCGGCGTATCCAGTTGACGGCGGGCAGCGGCCAGGACGATGCCCTCGAATTACGTATACAGGACTGATAAACATCCCATGAGTGTGATTGCATGTGTGCAGATGGCTTCGGGCCCCAATGTGGGCGCGAACCTGCTGGAAGCCGAACGACTGATCGCCACGGCCGTGGCGCGCAAGGCCCGGCTGGTGGGGCTACCGGAGAATTTCGCCATTATGGGCATGACCGAGCGTGACAAGCTCAAGGTCAAGGAGCAGGCCGGTGTCGGACCCATCCAGGAATTCCTCGCCCAGCAGGCGGCCCGTCATGGCATCTGGCTGGTGGGTGGCACCGTGCCGATTGCCGCGGACAATCCCGACAAGGTGCGCGCCGCCTGCCTGCTGTTCAACGACAAGGGTGAACAGGTCGCGCGCTACGACAAGGTCCATCTCTTCGATGTGGAATTGGTGGACAGCAAGGAGCGCTATAACGAATCGGAAACCATCGAGCCGGGTCAGGATACGGTGGTGGTGGATACCCCACTGGGCCGGCTGGGGCTGGCGATCTGCTATGACCTGCGTTTCCCTGAACTGTTTCGCTCCATGCTGGACCAGGGCATGGAGCTGGTGGCCTTGCCGTCCGCCTTCACGGCGGTTACCGGCAGTGCCCATTGGGATGTGCTGGTGCGCGCCCGGGCGGTGGAAAATCTCTGCTACGTGGCCGCGCCGGCCCAGGGTGGCTACCATGTCAATGGCCGTGAGACCTACGGCCACAGCATGATCGTCGATCCCTGGGGTGTCGTGCTCGACCGCCTGGTGAGCGGCTCCGGCGTGGTGTGCGCCGAGGTGGACCGCAAGCGCCTCGAACGGGTACGCAAGACCTTCCCTGCCATCGAGCATCGTTCCCTGACCTGTCGGGTGTAGAGGTATCGGCGTTTTTTCCGCCTTGTAGGTCGGGCTTCAGCCCGACAGCCTGTGCCAGGCCGCAGAAACCCCGTCGGGCTGAAGCCCGACCTACAGGCCCGACCTAGAGCGAAGCCTCTCCTTCCTCCAGTTCACGCAGGTAACGGAACAGCTGGCGCGCCGCCTTTGGCGGCTGCCCGCGTTCTTTCTCGCGACGTGCCTGTAGCAGCCATTGCCGCAGGCGCTGACGTTCCGCTGTGGGGTGACGCTCGCAAACCTCGTCCACGACGCTATCGCCATCCTGGAGCAGGCGGTCACGCAGCTGCTCCAGCTGGTGAAAGTGCTGTGCAGACTCACGTGACTGGCGGTTGCGTTGTTCCAGCGCGGCGCGAATGGGTGTGGCATCGACCTCGCGCATCAGCTTGCCGATGTACTGCAGTTGGCGCCGGCGCCCGCCATGGGCAGTAATGGTCCTGGCCTGCATCACGGCCTCGCGCAGGGTATCGGGCATGGGGATGTTGCGCAGCGTCGTGGCGGGCAGGCCGACCAGTTCCTCGCCCAGCACCTGCAGGGCCTCCATGTCACGCCTGCGTTGTGACCTGCTGGGCGGCTCATCGTGCCTTTCGTTGTCTTCTTCGTGCATGGGATTCCGGTTGGCTGTGGTGCGTGGTGGTTTCAACGGCAGCGTTTGTCGTCCTGGTTCAGGCTGTCCAGGCGGCCGTGGATTTCCTGCAGGTCATTGCAAGCGATGATGCTCTCCACTTGCTGTTGCGCCTCACGCTTGGAACAGCGGGTGATGCAGTCCTTTACTTCCAGGATGCTGGAGGGGTACATGCTGAATTGGGTGAGACCCATGCCCAGCAGCAGCCGGGTGAAACGTGGGTCACCGGCCATTTCACCGCACATAGACACGGGAATATCCGCGGCCTGGCCAGCCTGGATGATGAGCTGGATAAGGCGCAGCACCGCCGGATGCAGGGGGTCATAGAGATAGGCCACCTCGTCGTCGATGCGGTCGATGGCCAGGGTGTACTGGATCAGATCATTGGTGCCAATGGACATGAAGTCCAGTTTTGCGGCGAAGCAGGGTGCGGTAAGGGCGGCGGCGGGGATCTCGATCATGCCGCCGATGGGCAGGTGGGGGTCGAAGGCATGGCCCTCGGCGCGCAGCTGCTCCTTCGTTTCTTCCAGCAGGCTCAGCACCTGGTTGAGTTCCTGCAGGTTCGACAGCATGGGAATCATGATGCGCGTGGGTCCCGCGGCGGAGGCGCGCAGGATGGCACGCAGCTGGGGGCGGAACAGGTCCAGGTCCTTGAGACACAGGCGGATGGCACGCAGGCCCAAGGCCGGGTTGCTGCTGCTGCGCTCGGGCAGCGGCCCGCTGTCCACCTTCTTGTCGGCACCGAGATCCAGGGTACGGATGGTGACCGGCAGGCCCTCCATGGCCTGGATCACCGACCGGTACTGTTCCAACTGTTCTTCCTCGGAAGGGATGTCCGGGCGATTCATGAACAGGAACTCGGTGCGATACAGGCCGATACCTTCGGCGCCCACGGCCAGGGTGCGCTCCATGTCCTGGGGCAGCTCGATATTGGACAGCAGCTGCACGCGTACCCCGTCGCGGGTTATGGCGGCGGTACCCTTCAGTAGCTCCAGGTTTTCCCGTCGATCACTTTCCGCATCCTGCAGTCGGCGGTAGTGAGACAGCAGGCCGGCGTCGGCACCGGCCAATATCAGGCCCTGCTCGCCATCCAGGATGATGGTTTCATTGTCCTGGATGTAGCGCCGCGCGCTGTGTGCGCCGACGATGGCGGGGATGCCCAGGCTGCGGGCCAGGATCGCGGTATGGGACAGGGGGCCGCCGAACTCGGTGACGAAGGCTGCCACGCCCTGGTGATGCAGCAGCACCGTGTCCGAAGGGGTCAGGTCGCTGGCGAAGACGATGGTGCCTGCCAGGTCGAAACCGACGCTGCCCTGATCCTGTGCCCCGGAGATCAGGATACGCAGGATGCGATGGATGACATGGTTGACGTCATCCTTGCGGGTGCGCAGGTAGGGATCGTCCATCTCATCGAACACCGCCGCCAGGGCTTCCTGCTGCAGTTTCAGGGCCCACTCGGCATTGCACTGCTGTTCACGTATGGACTGCGCCGGCACATGTACCAGGCTGGAGTCCTGCAGCATGAGCAGATGGGTGTCGATGAACTCGACGATGTCCTTGCGCGTGGCCTCGGGAATCTGATCGCGGATGGCGCTCAGTTGCCGGCTGGCTACATCCACGGCCTGTTGGTAGCGCCGTATCTCCTGGTCCACGTCCTCGATGGCGATATGCTGCTCGCGCACCTCCAGGGCATCCTGCTGCAACACGTGTGCCTTGCCGATGACAATGCCGCGTGAAACGCCGATGCCGGAGAGGATGAAGGACATGGGCAGACCCTATTCGGCCTCCTCGAAACGACGTGCAATCAGGTCGCCCATTTGCTGGACGGCTTGATCGGCATCCCCGCCATCGGCATAGATGGTGATGGTGGAGCCCTTGGATGCCGCCAGCAGCATCACACCCATGATGCTCTTGCCATTGACCTTCTGGCCATTGCGGCCGATCTGGATATCGCTATCGAATTGCGAAGCGAGCGTAACGAGCTTGGCCGCCGCGCGCGCATGCAGTCCCAGCTTGTTGATGATTTCACAGTCCAGTTGAGGCATGTCAGCGATCGATCCTGGTTTTGCAAAGCATTACACCGTCGCGACCGCCACTGATGGCCTTGTGGGTCAGTTCGTCGAGGTGCAGGGAAGGGTAGTTGAGCACCCGCACCAGCATGGGCAGGTTGACCCCGGAGATGACATTGGCCTTGCATGAGCGCTGCAGGCGACAGGCGATGTTGCTGGGCGTGGAACCGAACAGGTCGGTCAGTACCAGCACCCCGTCCCCACTGTCCAGGGTTTCGGCCGCTGCCCGCGCCTGTTCGAAAATGGTGTCGGGATTGCAGTCGCTGGCCGCTTCCAGGGTCTTTGCGGCCAGGGGGCAGCAGCCGAGAATGTCGGTGGCGGATTTCAGCAGGGCCGGACCGAGGTGGCCGTGGGTGATGATCAGCAGGCCGACGCTCATGGCAGTTCCCGGTGGCGCAGGGCGACGTTCTGGTGGTGTTCCCGGAACCAGGCGGCCAGCCGTTCGGTGAGGTACACCGAACGGTGTTGGCCGCCGGTGCAACCGATGGCCACGGTCAGGTAGCTGCGTTTGTCGGCCTTGAAATGCGGCAGCCAGTATTGCAGGAAGTCACGGATCTGTTCGTACATGGTCAGTGCCAGTTCATGCTGGTCGAGGAAATCCGCCACGGCCTGGTCGCGGCCGGTAAGAGGGCGCAGATTTGGATCCCAGTGGGGGTTGGGCAGGCAACGGGCATCGAAGACGAAATCCGCATCGCCGGGTATGCCGTGCTTGAAGCCGAAGGATTCGAACAGCAGGGACAGATCGCGGTTTTCGACGGAGCCGACCCGTTCCTGGACCAGGTCGCGCAGCTGGTGCACATTGGTGCGGCTGGTATCGATGAACAGGTTGGCATTCTGGGCAATGGGGTTCAACAGTTCCCGTTCCCGGGCGATGGCATCGGCCAGGGAAACTTCCTTGCCGCTCAGGGGATGCTTGCGGCGGGTTTCGCTGAAGCGCTTGAGCAGGGTCGGTTCGTCGGCCTGCAGGAAGATGATCTGGCATTCGATGTCCTGGGCGCGCAGTTCGCCGAGAATGGTGCCGAAACGCTGTAGCTGGTCGGGATGGTTGCGCGCATCGATACCGATGGCTACCCGCTCCGGCGCCCGGTCGCCGCTTTCCTCCATCAGGTGCCGGGCGAAGGTTGCCAGCAGGCCCACGGGGAGATTGTCGATGCAGTAGAACCCGACGTCCTCCAGGGTATGCAGGGCGACGCTCTTCCCCGAGCCCGACAGGCCGCTGATGATCAGTAGCTTCATGAGGACGCATTGTCCATGAAATGGGTCTGGCGCGCGATGAATTCAGCGCTGGCGTCACGGCCCTTCAGGAACAGCAGGTGGTTGCGTACCGCCGCCTCGGCCAGTACCGCGAGGTTGCGACCCGGTGCCACCGGCAGGGTGATCTCCGGGATGTCGACTCCCAGTATGGTGCGGGTGGCACGGCTGCCCTGCAAGCGGTCGATGGAACGGATCTGGGAGTCGCTCATGTCCTCGAGACGTATGATCAGGCGCAGGTTGCGATTCTGCTTGATGGCGCTATCACCGAACATGGAGCGGATATTCAGTATGCCCAATCCACGCACCTCGAGAAAATCCTCCAGCATGGGCGGGCAGCGGCCATTGAGGATGTCCGGCGCCAGGCGGGCGAACTCGGGCGCGTCGTCCGCCACCAGGCGATGGCCGCGGGCGACCAGTTCCAGTGCCAGTTCGCTCTTGCCGATGCTGGCGTCACCTGCGATCAGTACCCCGACCCCCATGATTTCCATGAAGACTCCGTGCAGGGTGGTTTTTTTTGCCAGCAGATTGCCGAGGTGATACTGCAGATGTTCCACCAGGTATTGGGAGGGGCGGGTGGAGGACCAGATGGGCCAGGCAAATTCGCTTGCGCCGATCACCTGGATGCGGTGGGGGTGGATGAGATTGAGATATCCGGCCAGGGATACGTCGGGGTCCTGGATCTGATCGCCACGCAGCGGGTTCGCCCCGTGATCCTTCCCGGATACCCACCGCAGGCCAAGTCTGTCGCGCAGGGCCTCGAACAGACTTTGGACCGTGGGCGTCTCGTTCATGCGGTGGCGCGGTGCAGTTCCCAGCCGTCCAGCGCGCGCAGTAGTTGCTCGGCGTCCTGGCTGGCGCGCAGGTTCTCGCAGAGCTTGCGATCGCTGAACATCCGGGCCAGGGCTGCCAGGATTTGCAGGTGCTCGTCAGTGGAGGCCTCGGGCACCACCAGGGCGAACAGCAGGT
Organism: Lysobacteraceae bacterium; assembly: GCA_020201295.1. Lineage (GTDB taxonomy): Bacteria > Pseudomonadota > Gammaproteobacteria > DSM-19610 > DSM-19610 > JAIVHA01. Next base: position 8,254 of record JAIVHA010000021.1, read on the forward strand.
CCACGGGCTGGTGATCCACGGCGTCATAATCCACGCCGTTCTTCAGGGTGATGATGGCGCCGACGGGCGCATCGATGCCGGTCATGCGACCGTGGGGAATGGCGACGCCAGTGCCGAGGCCCGTGCTGCCGAGACGTTCCCGGTTGAGCAGACTGTCGAAGATATCCACTTCCGGGAGGCTGGGTATGCTCGCGGCGAGCAGCCCCGCCAGGGCCTCCAGTACCCGTTTCTTGCTGGCGAGTTCCTGCTGGCAGACGATGCGATCAGCGGTGAGTAGATGCGTAATATGCATGACATGCGGCCCGTGAGCCCCGTTGTGAAAACAGGGCTCCTTAGCAAGTGATTAGAACTGGGTCTTGATGGAACCTTCAGCGCGATGGTGGTCGGTGACCTTTTCCTTGTGCTTCTTCACCTGGCGATCCAGCTTGTCCACCAGGCCGTCGATAGCGGCATACATGTCTTCTTCGATGGCATCGGCGAACAGGGTGCCACCGCTGATGTGCATGGTGGCTTCCGCCTTGTGACGCAGCTTCTCCACGCCCAGTACCACATGGACATCGGTGACATGATCGAAATGCCGTTCCAGGCGGTCGAACTTGCTGTTCACGTACTCACGCAGCGGTTCGGTGATGTCCACATGATGTCCGGTCAGATTGATGTTCATTCAGGTACTCCTCGTCCTTTGCCTAAGCCAGGCGTTTGCGTTCATTGGAAGGAGGGATAGACATCGCCTCCCGATACTTTGCCACCGTTCGGCGCGCGACATTGATGCCCTGGTCGGCGAGCAGATCGGCGATTTTGCTGTCGCTCAAGGGTTTTACGGTATTTTCAGCCGCCACCAGCTTCTTGATGATGGCGCGGATGGCGGTGGCGGAACATTCGCCGCCATCGGCGGTGCCCACGTGGCTGGAAAAGAAAAACTTGAACTCGAAAATGCCACGCGGGGTATGCATGTATTTCTGGGTGGTGACCCGTGAGATGGTGGACTCGTGCATTTCCACGGTTTCCGCGATGTCGCGCAGCACCAGCGGTTTCATGGCTTCGTCGCCGTATTCGAAGAAACCATGCTGGCGATCCACGATACAGCGTGCCACCTTGAGCAGGGTTTCATGGCGGCTTTGCAGGCTCTTCAGGAACCAGCGCGCCTCCTGCAGGTGATTGCGGAGGTAGTTGTTGTCCTCGCTGTTGTCGGCGCGCCGTACCAGGCTGGCGTAGTACTGGTTGATGCGCAGGCGGGGAATGGCGTCGGTATTCAGTTCCACGACCCATTGACCCTTGCGCTTGGTGACGAAGACATCGGGGACCACATACTGTGCCGCGTTTCTCGCCAGTTGTGAACCCGGACGCGGGTTCATGGATTGAATGAGCTCGATGACCTGGCGTAATTCCGGTTCCGCCAGCTTCATGCGCCGCATGAGCTGAGTATAGTCCCGATTGGCCAGCAGATTCAGGTGTTCGGCGGCGAGCTGGCGCGCTTCCATGACCCAGGGGGTGGCGGGATCCAGCTGGGCGAGCTGAATACCCAGGCATTCCGCGGGGTCGCGCGCGCCGACCCCGAGGGGATCGAATTGCTGGATGCGGTGCAGTACCGCCTCGACCTCGTCCAGTTCCAGGTCGGCCTCTTCGCCCAGTTCCCGCACCAGGCCCTGGTGGATATCCTCGATGTCCGTGCCCAGGTAGCCGTCGTCATTGATGGAATCGATGATGGACGTGGCGATCAGGCGGTCCCGGTCGCTGAAGGGGGTCAGGCCGAGTTGCCACATCAGGTGCTGGTAGAGGTCCTCGGTCTCGCCGCTGTGGGTTTCGAGAAAATCGCGGTTGTCATCGTTGCCGGGCGCGCTGTAGCTGGTCTGGCCCATGTCACCCATGTCGAAGGTGTCTTCCCAGCTGCTGTCCAGGGCCAGCTCGTCGGGCATGGTGTCTTCGGCCGGGCGTTCCGGCATTTCCGTTACGGCATCGGTCTCGGCCTTTTGTTCCGAGATCTGCAGTTTCTCGTCGGCGGCGTTGGCATCGGTCAGGGAATCCGCATGGTCGAGATCGTCCATGCTTTCGCTGTCGGACGGCTCCAGCATCAGGTTGGAATCCAGGACCGTCTGTACCTCCAGTTGCAACTCCAGGGTCGACAACTGCAGCAGGCGGATGGCCTGTTGCAGCTGCGGAGTCATGGTGAGGTGCTGACCAAGACGTAACTGTATGGATTGCTTCATATTTTAGTTGAAGTCAGCCGGAGATGTCGCATGAGGCGATTCTACTGCATAGTTCGTGCCATTGGGAGGGGTAGATGGTGTTACGAGGGTCACAGCCGGAATTGGTCGCCCAGGTAGACTTCCCGCACCTGGCGGTCGGCGAGGATGGCCTCGGGCGGGCCTGTGGCGATCACCTGTCCGGAGCCCATGATGTAGGCCCGGCCGCAGATGCCCAGGGTCTCGCGCACATTATGGTCCGTGATCAGGATGCCGATGCCACGCTCGCTCAGGTGACGGATAATGCGCTGGATATCCACCACGGAAATGGGGTCCACGCCGGCGAAGGGTTCGTCGAGCAGGATGAAGCGCGGTTCCGCCGCCAGGGCGCGGGCGATCTCCACCCGCCGGCGCTCGCCGCCGGACAGGCTCACCCCGGCCTGGTCGCGCAGATGACCCACGTGCAGTTCCAGCAGCAGTTCCTCCAGGCGTTCCTCGCGGGCGCGGCGATCCAGCCCCGGGCGGGTCTCCAGCACCGCCATCAGGTTCTCGGCCACGGTCAGCTTGCGGAAGATGGAAGGTTCCTGGGGCAGGTAGCCGACGCCGGCGCGGGCGCGGGCATGCATGGGCTTGCGGGTCAGGTCCTGGTCGTCCAGGTGAATGCTGCCGGCATCACAGGGCACCAGGCCGACGATCATATAGAAGCAGGTGGTCTTGCCCGCGCCATTGGGACCCAGCAGGCCGACCACCTCGCCACTGCGTACCTCGAGGCTCACATCGCCGACCACTTGGCGCGACTGATAGCGTTTCCCCAGTTGTTGGGCGCGCAGCAGGCTCATTCGCTGGCTTGCCCCTCGGTGCTGGGTCTGGGTTGCAGGATTATGCGCACCCGCTGGCCCCCTTCCGGGTCTCGGTGGCCGGCTTGCCCAGCAGGATGACCCGATCCAGGTTGGCGCCATCCTGGTACACGGTCATGTGCTCGCCGGTGAGCACCAGGGTGCCCTGGGTGACCCGAACGTTGCCGATGTAGATGCTGATGCCTTTCTGGTCGTCCAGCTCGGCCTGGTCGGATTCGATATACATGGGTTGCTCGCGGTCGCTGGACAGGGCCCAGGATGGCAGCGGCAGGCACAAGCACAGCAGTAACAGGCAGTGTTCAGGGTTTGCGCGGTTCATGTACACCTCGTACCTCGGAAAGCAGTTCCATGCGGCCCTCGCCCAGCCAGCCGCGCATGCCGATTGCCGTCACATCCCAGCCCGTGCCCAGGAACCTGACCGGCAGGTCGGTCTCCACGTATTCGTCATCGGGCAGCGCCAGCAGTTCCTCGGTGAGCATGGTCATGGGCGCCACCTCGGCCGTGGCCACGCGCTCTACCACCACCTCGCGCTGCAGGCGCACCTGTTCCCCGGCGGGACCGATCCAGGCGAAGCGGGCGCTGATCTGCCAGTCCGGCGCCTGTGGCCGGTAGATTTCCATGTAGGGCTCGTCCACCTCGGCGGTGTCGTCGTCGGGATAATGCTCCAGGTGCGTGCCCTGGACACGATGCTTCGGTTGCCCGGTCTCGTCCATGGCCAGCAGGATGAAATCATCCAGGAAAAAATCCGGCCGGTGTACCCGGGCGCGGTCCTCCGCCTCACCGCTGAGTTGCACCTCGCTCAACAGCCACCAACTGAGCACGGCGGTGCCCAGCAGAACGGCGATCAGCAACAGGTTACGGCGGCGGCGCAGGTGCATCTAATGGGTCTCTGAATGTCGGATTCACCGCAAAGGCGCAAAGGACGCGGAGAACAACGGAATTGGGTATCCCGTCATTCCCGCGAATGCGGGAATCCATGGACTGTAAACCACTGGATTCCCGCATTCGCGGGAATGACGTGACTCGTAATACTGACTCCTGAGTAAGCTCATGCCGCATGTGTCTTTTAACCATCATCCCGGTTTTCTTGGCGTTCTTTGCGCCTTTGCGGTGAAGCATTCTGTCTTTTGGGGCAGGTCACGATCACCCCAGATACTTCGCCATCTCTTCGTCCAGCTTGCCCATGGCTTCGAGCAGCATTTCGCAGACGTCGCGGCCGGCGCCGCGGCCGCCGCCGCTGGGGGTTTGCCAGTGGGCGTGTTTCTTTACCAGCGGATGGGCGTCCTGCACGGCGATGGCCAGGCCCACCTGGCGCATGACCGGCAGGTCGACCACGTCATCGCCCACGTAGGCCACCTGGTCCGCGGACAGATCCATTTCCGCCAGCAGTTCGCGGAAGGCTTCCGTCTTGTCGTGCTGGCCCTGATAGAGCCGGCTCACGCCCAGGTTGGCCATGCGGTGCTTGACCACTTCGGAGGTCCGGCCGGTGATGATGGCCACCTCCATGCCGTGGCTGAGCAGCATCTTGATGCCGTGACCGTCGCGGGAATGAAAGGCCTTGTATTCCTGGCCGTCATCGCCGAGGAACAGGCTGCCATCGGTGAGTACGCCATCCACATCGAAGATGAGCAGGCGGATGCGGGCGGCTTTTTCCAGTAGGTCCTTCATATCAATTCCAGGGAGGTCGGTTTGTGTATCCAATCATTGCAAAATTTCGCCTGTAGGAGCGGCCTCTGGCCGCGAACCGGGAAAACAGGCCAGTTCGCGGCCAGAGGCCGCTCCTACAAGCCCGCTACCAGTACAGTCCTCATACCACGCCGGCACGCAACAGGTCGTGCATGTTGAGGGCACCGACGGGTTCTTGCTGTGCATTGACCACGATCAGGCCGTTGATCTTCTTGCTGTCCATGACCTGTAGCGCCTCTGCCGCGAGGACCCCGGGCTGGATGGTCCTGGGATCGCGGGTCATGACTTCGTGGATGGGCGTGGTGTGGATGTCCAGGCCCCGGTCCAGGGTGCGGCGCAGGTCGCCGTCGGTGAACAGGCCGGTGAGCTTGCCCTGGCTGTCCACCACGGCGGTCATGCCCAGGCGCTTGGCGGTCATCTCCAGCAGGGCATCGCGCAGGGAAGTGTCCTCCCGTACCCGGGGGATGGCGTCGCCGGTGTGCATGATGTCATCGATGAGCAGCAGCAGGCGCCGGCCCAGCACCCCGGCGGGGTGGGAGCGGGCGAAGTCATCGGCGGTGAAGCCGCGCGCGTCCAGCAGGGAGATGGCCAGGGCATCGCCCATGACCAGGGCGGCGGTGGTGCTGGAGGTGGGGGCCAGGCCCAGTGGGCAGGCCTCTTTCTCCACGCCCACGTCCAGGTTCACCGTGGCGGCGCGCGCCAGGGTGGAGTGTGGCTTCCCGGTGAGGGCGATGAGTGGCACATCGAGGCGCTTGATGATGGGCAGGATGGTGAGGATCTCCGCCGTCTCGCCGGAATTGGACAGGGCCAGGACCACATCCTTGGGCGTGATCATGCCCAGGTCGCCGTGACTGGCCTCGCCGGGATGGACAAAGAAGGCCGGGGTGCCGGTACTGGCCAGGGTGGCGGCGATCTTGTTGCCGATGTGTAGCCGCCATAGCAGGCGAGCAGGAAGGCCCCCTCGAAGCGCTTGATATGGCCGTGCCCGCGCACGCCATAGGACAGCACCAGCAACAGCAGGGTCAGGCCGATCATGACGGGAAAGTCGCGTGTCACCACCGACGGGTCGATGGCGGCGGGATAGATCAGGCCCGGCAGGCCCAGTACCGCCAGCAGGTTGAACATGTTCGAGCCGATGACGTTGCCGATGGCGATGTCATGTTCGCCCTTGAGGGCACTCATCACCGAGGCGGCCAGTTCCGGCAGGCTGGTGCCGATGGCGACGATGGTCAGGCCGATGACCAGGTCGCTGACCCCCAGGGCATGGGCAATCTCCACCGAACCCCATACCAGCATGCGCGAGCTGACCATCAGCACGACCAGGCCCAGCAGGGTCCACAGCAGAGCCTTGCCGGTGCTCAGGTCGCGTGGGATCTCGGTGTCGAATTCGCCGATCATGGGCTCGGTCTGCTGGGAGCGCAGGCCCAGCCAGACCACCCCGGCGGCCAGTACGAACATGCCACCGACCAGGATCCCGCCGTCCATGAAGCCAAGGTGGTTGTCCCACAGCAGCAGCAGGGCGACCAGCATGATGGTCAGCAGGATGGGGAACTCGCGGCGCAGGATCTGGGAGTTCACCTGCAGGGGGGCAATGATCGCGGTGAGGCCGAGGATGAGGGCGACGTTGGTGATGTTGGAACCCAGGGCATTGCCCACGGCGAGACCGGGATTTCCCTGCAGGGCGGCCACGATGGACACCAGGATCTCCGGCGCCGAGGTGCCGAAGCCGACGATGGTCAGGCCGATGATCAGCGGCGACACGCCCAGGTTGCGGGCGGTGGCGGCGGCGCCGGTGACAAAGCGGTTCGCGCCCCAGACGAGCAGGGCGAAGCCGATGATGATTACGAGCAATTCTATCCACATAGGGGCGCTATCTTACAGCCGGGGCTCATATAAAAACATGATGCCAGTATCAGGGATGCCGCGCGAAACCCGGTCGGGGTGTCAGGTGGACTGGGTGCGTTCCGCGCCGCAACGTGCGCAGCGAAAGCGCGTCACCAGTTTGCCGGTCTTGACGTCGAAGGGGGTGCCAGGCACGGACTGCCATTGGTGAAACCCGCGCTTGCAGAGGGTGTTTCCCGGGTTGCGCTTTGCGGCCGTGGGTTTTTTGAAGGGGATGATATTGCTCATGCAGGCACGCCGGATCGTCAAACTGACGCCATCATACCCTGCCATCCGGGTGCCGCAACAGTCGTTCCGGGTAGGTTTGCGGCACCGCGGCGGACACGGTACAGTGCGCGCTGATTTCCCCGGAAACCCAGCCGACCATGGCCACCGATCCCCCTGCCACCACTGCACCGCAAGCTCCCCTGGTGTGTATCCGCGGGTTGCGCTTCACGCGCGCCAGCCGCGTGATCTTCGATGGCGTGGACCTGGATATTCCACGTGGCAAGGTCACCGCCATCATGGGTCCGAGTGGTACCGGCAAGACCACCCTGTTGCGGTTGATCGGCGGTCAGCTCAAGCCCATGGCCGGATCGGTGGTGGTGGATGGCCAGGAGGTCGCGAAGCTGGGTCACGGCGAGTTGTATGCACTGCGCCAGCGCATGGGCATGCTGTTCCAGAGCGGTGCCCTGCTGACCGATCTCAATGTATTCGACAACGTGGCCTTTCCCCTGCGCGAGCATACGGACCTGCCGGAAGCCATGATTCGCGACATCGTGCTCATGAAGCTGGAGGCCGTGGGCCTGCGTGGCGGCCACCAGTTACTCACCAACGAACTGTCCGGCGGCATGGCCCGGCGCGTGGCGCTGGCGCGGGCCATCGCCCTGGATCCCATGATGGTCATGTACGACGAGCCCTTTGCCGGCCAGGACCCGATTTCCATGGGAGTGCTGGTGAAACTCATCCGCCTGCTCAACGATGCCATGGGACTGACCAGTATCGTGGTGACCCATGACGTATCCGAGGCCATGGGCATCGCCGACCACCTGTACCTGATTTCCGATGGCAAGGTGGTGGAGCAGGGCAGCCCGGCACAACTGGAGGACTCGGCCTCGGCCTGGGTGCACCAGTTTCTCCATGGTGAACCCGATGGCCCGGTGCCCTTTCATTATCCGGCGCCGGACTTTTTCGAGGACCTCATGGCGGGGGAACAATAGGCCATGCTGGGCATGATCCAACGGCTGGGGCGCTGGGGCTTGAGTTTCTTCAGGCGCCTGGGGCGCGCTCACTTGTTCCTGCTCGAGGTGCTGGCGGGACTGCCCAGTCTGTTGCCCCGGCCGGGCCTGGTGGTGCAGCAACTCTATTCCGTGGGGGTGTTGTCACTGCTGATCATCGTGGTTTCCGGCCTGTTCGTGGGCATGGTGCTGGGTTTGCAGGGCTATAACACCCTGGTGGATTTCGGCGCGGCGGAGTCCCTGGGGGTGGTGGTGGCCCTGACCCTGGTGCGGGAGCTGGGTCCGGTGGTCACCGCCTTGCTGTTCGCCGGCCGTGCCGGTTCCGCGCTCACCGCCGAGATCGGCCTGATGAAGGCGACCGAACAGTTGTCGGGCATGGAGATGATGGCGGTGGATCCCATGCGCCGCGTGGTGGCGCCGCGCTTCCTGGCGGGTTTCATTTCCATGCCCCTGCTGGCGGCCATCTTCAGCGTCGTGGGGGTGTATGGCGGTTATTTCGTCGGTGTCGGCCTGCTGGGCGTGGATGCCGGCGCCTACTGGTCGCAGATCCAGGACAAGGTGGACCTGCATGAAGACATCTACAATGGCGTCATCAAGAGCCTGGCGTTCGGCTTCGTGGTGACCTGGATTGCCGTCTACGAGGGCTATGACACGGTGCCCACGTCCGAAGGTGTCAGCCGCGCCACCACCCGCACGGTGGTACATGGCGCGCTGGCTGTGCTGGCGCTGGATTTCGTGCTCACCGCGCTGATGTTTGGGGATATCTGATCATGATGCAAAGCAAATCGGTGGAAATTCTGGTGGGCCTGTTCGTGGCCCTTGGTGTCGGTGCCCTGTTCGTGCTGGCCATGCAGGTGAGCAACCTCAGCAACCTGGGTGGCGATGACGGCTATGAGGTCCGGGCCGGCTTCGACAATATCGGCGGGCTGAAGGTGCGTTCGCCGGTGACGGTGGCGGGTGTGCGGGTGGGCCGGGTGGCCGCCATTGACTACGACAGTGAAAATTATCAGGCCGAAGTGGTCCTGCGTCTCGATCCGCGCTTCGATGCCTTTCCCCTCGATACCTCTGCCAGCATCTTTACCTCCGGCCTGCTGGGCGAGCAGTACGTGGCCCTGGAGCCCGGCGGTGATATGGAGTACCTGCGCGATGGTGACCGTATCACCTTGACCCAGTCGGCCCTGGTGCTGGAACAACTCATCGGCAAGTTCCTGTTCAGCCAGGCCGACAAGGAGTAGGCCATGAGCGAAGCCAGCGCAATCGAGGCCCGGGCTGCCGGCGAGGTGGCGGTCCGTGGCCTGCTGGAGTTCGCCACGGTAACGGCGCTGCTGGCGCCGCTGGAAGCGCTGTTGCCAGAGACGGGCAGCCTGCGGGTGGATCTCGGCGCCGTGCGTCACACCGACAGCGCCGGTCTTGCGCTGTTGGTGCATTGGCAACGCCTGGCGCGCCAGCGCGGCCTGGAGCTCGAATTCCACCAGGCCCCGGACCAGCTCATGGACATGGCCCGCCTCAGCGGCCTCGATGGCATCCTGCCCTTGCGGGGCGCGTCGGCGACCTGAACCGCCGGCGCGCCTCCCGCTGGCGGCGGTTTTTCTATATGATGCACCGTTTCGGTCCATGCCGGACCTGCCTGCGGGCGCTCGGGCGGGCCCATCATCCCAATGGAACAATGACTTATGAGCATCAGTGCAGAAGAAATCAAGCAGTTGATCGAGGCCGGCGTGCCCGATTGCCAGGCCAGTGTCAGCGGCCAGGGTGACAAGTTCGACGCCACCGTCATCAGCCCCGCCTTCGCCGGCAAGAACATGGTGCAGCAACACCAGCTGGTGTACGGCACCCTGGGCAACCTGATGCGGGACAATGTGGTGCATGCCCTGTCCCTGCGCACCTACACGCCCGAGCAGTGGGCCAGCCAGACCCCCCTGGGGCAGTGACGGCCTGACTCGTGGACAAACTGATCATCAGCGGCGGCGGGCCGTTGCACGGCGAGATCCGCATCTCCGGGGCCAAGAACGCGGTGTTGCCCATCCTGGCGTCCACGCTGCTGGCCGACGGCCCGGTCACGGTACGCAACGTGCCCCACCTGCACGATGTCACCACCACCATGGAGCTGCTCGGGCGTATGGGCGTGGAACTGGTGGTGGACGAGCGCATGAGCATCGTGGCGGACCCGCGCACCATCCGGGATTTCTCGGCGCCCTACGAACTGGTGCGCACCATGCGTGCCTCCATCCTGGTGCTGGGGCCGTTGCTGGCCCGCCATGGTCGCGCCGACGTGTCCCTGCCCGGTGGCTGCGCCATCGGCACCCGGCCGGTGGATCAGCATATCAAGGGCCTCAAGGCCATGGGGGCCAGTATCGAGGTGGAAGGCGGCTATATCCGTGCCCGCGTCGAGCGGCTCAAGGGCGCGCGGGTGGTGATGGACATGGTCACCGTCACCGGCACCGAGAACCTGATGATGGCCGCTGCCCTGGCGCAGGGTACCAGCCTGATCGAGAACGCGGCCCGGGAACCGGAAGTGATCGATCTCGCCAACTGCCTCAACCAGATGGGCGCGAAGATCACGGGCGCGGGCACCGACACCATCGAGATCGAGGGCGTCGATAACCTCTCGGGAACCGACTACCGGGTGCTGCCCGATCGTATCGAGACCGGCACCTTCCTGGTGGCGGCCGCGGTCACCGGCGGCCAGATCCGCGTCAAGGATGCTCGTCCCGATACCCTGGATGCGGTGCTGCAGGCGCTGCGCGAGGCGGGCGCCCGGGTGGAGGTGGGCGAGGACTGGATCGAACTGGACATGGAAGGAAGACGACCCCAGGCGGTCTCCGTGCGTACCGCGCCCTATCCGGCCGCTGGGTGCGCGCATCCGGCGCGTGCCGGGCTGAGAATGGATTCACCGCAAATGCGCGGATTGCACGCCCTGTCCAGATGTCGCGGCCGGCATCCACCTGTAGGAGCGGCCTTGGCCGCGAATGTTCGCGGCCAAGGCCGCTCCTACAGACAGAATTCTGCAATAATCGAATTTTTCTTTGCGCCTTTGCGGTGAATGATTGACAAAGTGACAGGCCAGAAACCATGAGCAATACGCTGACCATCGCCCTGTCCAAGGGCCGCATCTTCAAGGAAACCTTGCCGTTGCTGGCCCATGCGGGCATCGTCCCCGTGGACGATCCGGAAACCAGCCGCAAGCTGATCCTGGACACCAACCAGGCCGATGTGAAGCTGGTGATCATCCGCGCCTCCGACGTGCCCACCTATGTGCAGTACGGCGCCGCCGATCTCGGCGTGGCCGGCAAGGATGTGCTCATGGAGCATGGCGGCGAGGGGTTGTACGAGCCCGTGGACCTGAACATCGCCCGCTGCAAGTTGATGGTGGCCGGGCCGGTGGGCGGCGGCGCGGAACCGGAACGCATGCGCATCGCCACCAAGTATGTGCACACCACCCGCCGCTACTACGCCGAGCGCGGCCGCCAGGTGGAGATCATCAAGCTGTATGGTTCCATGGAGCTGGCGCCCCTGGTGGGCCTGGCGGACCGCATCGTCGACGTGGTGGACACCGGCAATACGCTCAAGGCGAACGGTCTGGAACCGCTGGAGCATATCGCCGACATCAGTTCGCGCCTGGTGGTGAACAAGGCCTCCATGAAGATGAAGCATGAACGGGTGAAGGAATTCATCGACCGTATTGCGGAGGCGGTCGGTCGAAGTGATTGAGCGTGTGCACCCGCTAGCGACGGCACTGCCGAATACATTGTAGGAGCGGCCTTTGGCCGCGAACGGGTTTACCGCAAAACCTTCGCGGCCGAAGGCCGCTCCTACATGCAACGGACAGCGGACAGGGTAACGGGAAAACCTGCACGGCCGAAGGTCGCTCCTACGGGGGCGTGCCCGTGGCGGAAACGCCAATCCCGATTCTTGAAGGGTCAGCAACATGGCAGCCATCACACGACTGAACAGCACCGACCCCGACTTCCAGTCCCGGCTCGAGCAGCTGCTGGCCTGGGAGGCGGTGTCCGACGCGCAGGTGGAAAGCACCGTGCGCGCCATCCTGGCCGATGTGCGTGCCCGCGGTGATGCCGCTGTGGTGGAATACACCAATCGTTTCGATCGTACCCATGCCGATAGCATGGCCGACCTGGAAATTCCGTTGACACGGTTGCAGGAGGCCCTGGAGCGCATCTCGCCACAGCATCGTGCCGCCCTGGAGCGAGCCGCCGAGCGCGTGCGCCTCTATGCCGAACGCCAGAAGCTGGAGTCCTGGTCCTACACCGAGGCCGACGGCACGGTGCTCGGCCAGCAGGTCACGCCGCTCGATCGCGTCGGCCTGTACGTGCCGGGCGGCAAGGCCGCCTATCCCTCCTCGGTGCTGATGAATGCGGTGCCCGCCAAGGTGGCCGGCGTCGGGGAACTCATCATGGTGGTGCCCACGCCCGATGGCGTGGTGAACGACCTGGTGCTGGCGGCGGCGGCCATCGCCGGTGTGGACCGGGTGTTTTCCATCGGCGGTGCCCAGGCGGTGGCGGCGCTGGCCTATGGCACCGAGACCATCCCCCAGGTGGACAAGGTCACCGGGCCGGGCAACATCTACGTGGCCACCGCCAAGGGTATGGTGTTCGGCGCCGTGGGCATCGACATGATCGCCGGCCCTTCGGAAATCCTGGTGATCAGTGACGGCGGCACCGATCCCGACTGGATCGCCATGGACCTGTTTTCCCAGGCCGAGCATGACGAGGACGCGCAGGCCATCCTGCTCAGTCCCGATGGCGCCTATCTCGACCGGGTGCAGCAGAGCATCGAGAAACTGCTACCCACCATGGAACGCCGCAAGGTCATCGAGACTTCGCTCGGCGGCCGCGGTGCCCTGATCCAGGTGCGCGACCTGGACGAGGCCGTGCAGGTGTCCAACTACATCGCCCCGGAACATCTGGAATTGTCGGTGGCCGATCCCCAGTCCCTGGCGCCACGCATCCGCCACGCCGGCGCCATCTTCATGGGTCGCCACACCGCCGAGGCGCTGGGGGATTATTGCGCCGGACCGAACCACGTGCTGCCCACCTCGCGCACGGCACGCTTCTCCTCGCCACTCGGGGTGTACGACTTCCAGAAGCGCTCCAGCCTGATCATGGCCTCGGAGGATGGCGCCTCGGATCTCGGCGAGACCGCCTCGGCGCTGGCACGCGGCGAGGGCCTCACGGCGCATGCACGCTCGGCGGAGTATCGTATCAAACACAAGTAGGAGCGGGCTCTGCCCGCGAACATTCGCGGCCAAAGGCCGCTCCTACAGGGATCGTCATGCAATGCCCGGTACAACACTCACGACATGAACATACCCACCGACAAAATCACCCGCTGGATTCGCCCCGAGATTCGGGCATTATCGGCCTATCACGTCCCGGACCCCGGTGACTGCATCAAGCTGGATGCCATGGAAAACCCCTACACCTGGCCCGAGTGGCTGATCGAGGCCTGGCTGGAGACGCTGCGCGAGGTCAGTCTCAACCGCTATCCCGATCCGGGCGCGCGCCAGCTCAAGGAGCGTCTGCGTGCCTGCATGCAGGTGCCGGCGGACATGGAGATCCTGCTCGGCAACGGTTCCGACGAGTTGATCCAGATGATCGCCCTGGCGGTGGCGCGGCCGGGCCGCGTGGTATTGGCGCCCGAGCCCAGCTTCGTCATGTACCGCATGATCGCCACCCTGGTGGGCATGGACTATGTGGGGGTGCCGCTGGACGGCGAGTTCCAACTCGACATGGCGGCCATGGGAACGGCGATCGAGGCGCATCAGCCCGCGGTGATCTTTCTCGCCTATCCCAACAACCCGACCGGCAACCTGTTCCGCGCGGACGATATAGAAGCCATCCTCAAAACCGCACCCGGCCTGGTGGTGGTGGACGAGGCCTATGCGCCCTTCACCGATGCCTCCTTCCTGGCGCGTCTGCGGCACTATGACAACCTGCTGGTGTTGCGTACCGTCTCGAAGATGGGGCTGGCGGGTCTGCGCCTCGGTCTGTTGATCGGTGCTCCCGGCTGGCTGGGGGAGATCGACAAGACGCGCCTGCCTTACAACATCAACGTGTTGACCCAGGCCAGCGGCGAGTTCGCCCTGCGCCATGTGGAGGTGCTGGAGGAGCAGGCACGCATGATCCGCACCGATCGCGCCGCGCTGCTGGCCGCGTTGGAGGAATTGCCGGGCCTGGAAGTCTTTCCCAGCGATGCCAACTTCATCCTGTTCCGGGTGCCGGCCGGCCGTGGCCAGGAACTCTTCGACGCGCTCAAGGAACGCAGGGTGCTGATCAAGAACCTGTCCGGAGCCGGCGGCGTGCTGGCCGACTGCCTGCGCGTGACGGTGGGCAAGCCGGAGGAGAACGAAGCCTTCCTGCGGGCGCTGCGCGCGGCGCTGTAGTGGCGGGTCGTGGCCCGGTGGAAAGCCTTGATGGCCACGGAAGCTCACGGAATACACGGAAAGGATCCGTGATCAGGGCGAATAGAACCTTGTAGGAGCGGCTTTAGCCGCGAAGCGGTGGTGGGCGTATCAACCCATTCGCGGCTAAAGCCGCTCCTACGGGGGGGGGCAGGGCGGGTGCCCCCCCGTCACGGCTGCCGCTGCTGTGCCGGCGGGCGTTCCCCCACCTCGGCTTCCAGGGTGAAGGGCTTGCCCTCGCGTATCCCCTCGATCCGCAAGCGGCTGCCCGGCGCCTGGCGTGCGATTCGGTTCATGGCTTCGCGGGCATTGGCAATGTCCCGGTCACTGAGCCGGGTGATGACATCGCCCGGCCGCAGGCCGGCCAGGTCCGCCGGCCCACCACGCAGGATGCCGGCCACCACCGTGCCCCGCAGGCTTTCCAGGCGGAAGGATTCCGCCAGCGCCGGGGTGAGATCCTGGGCCTCAATGCCCAGCCAGCCACGTACCACCCGGCCCTTTTCCACGATCTGCTGCAGTACGTCCTTTGCCAGTTCGACGGGAATGGCGAAGCCGATGCCCTGCGAGCCGCCGGTGCGGGAATAGATGGCGGTGTTGATGCCCACCAGCTCACCGTGGGCGTTGACCAGTGCGCCACCGGAATTGCCGGGGTTGATGGCGGCATCGGTCTGGATGAAATCCTCGTAGGTGTTGATGCCGAGCTGGTTGCGGCCGGTGGCGCTGATGATGCCGAGGGTGACCGTCTGGCCGACACCGAAGGGATTGCCGATGGCCAGCACCACATCGCCGATGCGCATCTGTTCCGAGGCGCCGATGGTCATGGCGGGGAGATTCTCCAGGTCGACGCGCAGCACCGCCAGGTCGGTATCGGGGTCCACGCCCACCACTTGTGCCTGGGCACTGCGACCATCACGCAGCATGATCTGAATTTCATCGGCGCCGCTGACGACGTGATGGTTGGTCAGTACCAGTCCCTGGCCGCTGAAAATGACGCCGGACCCCAGGCTGGTCTGCACCTGTTGTCGCGGGGTGCCGAACTGGTTACCGAAGAAGTGGCGGAAGAAAGGGTCGTCCAGCAGGGGATGGCTGCGGGTGGTGACCAGCTTGGCGGTATGGATGTTCACCACGCCGGGCGCGGCAATGGCGACGGCATCGGCATAGGACACCGGGCCGCTGGTCATGACGGGCGTCTGCGGCGCCGGTGCGGGGCGACTGATTTCGTGGATCTCCACGGCCCGTCCCTGGTCGTTATGGATCCATTCCGGTTTCATGAGCACTACCACGAAGGCGATGGCCAGGCCGATGGTGATGGCTTGCATGAGGAAGGACAGGGTCTTGTAGAGTTGCATGGGCGGTGCCGGATGAATGAAGTCGCGGCCATTCTACTTCGTCGGGGCGTCGAGGCCGACGCCGACGCCCTGCTGGTGCATCATGGCTATTTCTGGAAGGGCGAGGATGCACGCGTCACGGGTATGAAGCAGCGGCGGCTGCGCCTGCTGCTGCGGCACGATATCAGCCTGATTGCCTATCATTTGCCGCTCGATGCCCACGCCATCGTGGGTAACAACGCCCAGCTGGCGCAACGCCTGGGGCTGACCGTGCAGGACCGGACCGGCGAGCCCGGCGGTCCGCAACTGTTGTTCCTCGGTGTCCCGCAATCCCCCATGACGGCGGAAGCCTTCGGCGCCCACATCGAACGCCGCCTGGGCCGTCGGCCACAGCATATCCCGGGATCTGGCGCGCGGATCGAGCGTCTGGCCTGGTGCACCGGCGCGGCCCAGGGCTATATCGACCAGGCGGTGGCGCAGGGGGTGGATGCCTTCATCAGCGGCGAGATCTCCGAGCCCACCGTGCACGTGGCGCGGGAATGCGGCATCCATTATTTCGCCGCCGGCCATCATGCCACCGAGCGCTATGGCGTGCAGGCGCTGGGAGCCTGTCTGGCGGGGCATTTCGGCCTGGAGCATCGTTTCATCGAGGTCGAAAACCCGGTTTGAGCCAGTTCCCGGAATTGTGCCCATCATATTGATTATGATCCGATAAATGCATTATGGCTTGACCTAAAACCCTACTTGTAGGAAGCTACGCCGTTTATAGGGCTTCGGCTCCGAAAATCAGAATATTCTGAATTTACGAATTACCGGGCCGCATTGCCCGCTGGCAGCCACCAGCAGCAGGAATTTTTTACTCATCTCTTGGAGAACGCTGAATGAGTACCCAAGGTGCAGACCCCAGCCGACGCCGGTTCCTGACCGCCGCCACCGCCGTGGTGGGAGCCGTCGGCGCCGCTTTTGTCGCGGTTCCCTTCGTAACCTCCATGCTCCCCAGTGACAAGGCCAAGGCGGCCGGGGCACCTGTGGAAGCCGATATCAGCAAGCTGGAACCGGGGCAGATGATCCGCGTGCAGTGGCGCGGCAAGCCGGTATGGGTGGTGAGCCGCACACCGGCCATGGTGGAGGCGCTGCC
>JAIVHA010000156.1 GCA_020201295.1 Lysobacteraceae bacterium
GGATGTGCTCGCAGAGGTCGGCCACCGTGGCCTTGGGATCCTCCAGCAGGCGGATGGCGGCACTGGTGACCTCGCGCACGTTGTGCGGCGGGATGTCCGTGGCCATGCCCACGGCGATACCGGTGGCGCCGTTGAGCAGCACGTTGGGCAACCGTGCCGGCAGCAGTTGCGGTTCGTCCAGGGTACCATCGAAGTTCGGCCCCCAGTCCACGGTGCCCTGGCCCAGTTCCGCCAGCAGCACTTCGGCATAGGCCGCCAGCCGCGCCTCGGTGTAGCGCATGGCGGCGAAGGACTTGGGATCGTCGGGCGAGCCCCAGTTGCCCTGACCGTCCACCAGCGGGTAGCGGTAGGAGAAGGACTGGGCCATGTGCACCATGGCCTCGTAGCAGGCACTGTCGCCGTGGGGATGGAACTTGCCCAGCACGTCGCCAACGGTGCGTGCCGATTTCTTGAACTTGGCGCGCGCCGACAGGCCCAGCTCGGACATGGCATAGACGATGCGCCTTTGCACCGGCTTGAGACCATCACCGATGTGCGGCAGGGCGCGGTCGAGGATGACGTACATGGAGTAGTCCAGGTACGCCTTTTCGGTGAAGGTGCGCAGCGGCAAGCGCTCCACACCTTCATAATTCATTTCATTCTGGTCCATTGCAACCTGCCAGGAGAAAGCGGAGGGGGTGCGGCAGGATTATACGGGGGATTGGCCGGCGCGCCAGCATGGCATTGGTCCGGGAATGTCTCCTACGGGTGGGGTATTGGGGAACGAGCTTCCACCAGGTCAGCGGTAATATCGACCAGCTCCCCGAAGCCGATCACCGAGCGCAGCTGCTCACTCAATTTCAGGCCACGGTGGCGGGACTGGCCCATGACCGGCTCCAGCAGGCGGTCAAACTGCTTGCTGGGCAGGTCCTGGACGAAGGTGCCGATCACCTTGAGAAAACAGTATTCGTCATGATCCATGGCCTTGCGGATGAAGGCCTCGCGCGCCGCCGGGCTGTCCAGTTCCAGTTCGGAGGACCAGCGCAGCACCCAATCCCCCTGTTCGCCCTCCTGCTCCTTGTAACAGTAGAGCTCCAGCTCGCAATGGGGCGCGCGTTCCGCCTGGCCCGTGGACTGGCGACGGATGCCGGTGATGGCCTCGCGCAGGGCCATGACCAGGCGCGGGTCACCGATGGGATAAAATTCGTATTCCCCATCCGGGGCCTGGAAAAAACGCGCCAGGCGATTCGCCCCCCGTGGCACGGCAACCGCCTGTGCCACGGTCACGCCCGCCTCATTACGGCCAATGAAAAAGGGCAAGGTACCCAGGTTCATGGCCATCAGTCCCTCGAAGATGCGCGCCGCGGTGGCCGTCCAGATATCGCCGGCATCGATGCCCAGTTTCTGCTGATTCTTGGCGATCAGCTCGACAAAGAACTGGCTCAAACCTTCCTGGGAGCGGCCCACAATCCGTTCCAGCATCAACAGCGACTGATCCGTGTCGGAGCGTATCACCCGATAGGGAATATCCATGAGATTGGTACCGGTCCGCTTCTTTTGCAGGTTCACCAGTCCCACGCGCAGTTCCTGGCCGGCCTCGGCCGTCAGTGGTTTTGCAAGCCGTACGCACATGCCCCGGGTGGAGATATCCCGGGTGGTACCGGAAAGTTCCTGCTTGCCCAGGGCCAGGCTCACGGCCGTCTCCACCAGGTAGCGATCCTCGCGCCGGCACTCCACGTAGCCGAAGTGCACCAGTTCCGGACAGGCGACGTCCGCCAGTATGTCCGCGCCGGCATCCCCGGTTTCCAGGTCCAGGTGGCGGCCACCAACCCAGGCGTGCAGGCCCTGCACGGGCGGGGCGGACAAGAATTCCCCATGCCGGGCCAGTGCGTCGCGCCATTGCCGGGTCACGTCCACCAGGAGTCCCGTGAAAAGCAAGACCTTGAGCCGGTTCCGCAGACCCAGTGCATCCTCGGCGGACTTGTAGGACAGGCGTTCCAGGAAATACTCCACCTTGCGGTCATCCAGGCGCTGCGCCCGGGCGTTGTCCACCTGCACACGCACGATCATGTGTTCCTCGAAGCCCATGGCATGCTGCAGGAAGCGGTGGAAATCCTCGTTCGACTCGAATTCCGTCGGTGTTGCCGAATGGAGTTGCAGATGGCCGTCCTCGCCCCGCTCCCGGTACAGAACCAACAGCAGGCCACCCTGTTCCTGCAGGGCCGCGAGCCGTTCCGGCAGTTGCAGGCAGCGGAAGTCATACTGCTTGTGGTCGGTGCTGAAAAACTGCATCAATGGCTGATTGCCATTGCTCTGCGCCACCGCGGCCAGCCGCGGCTGACCGCCGTGTTCAGCCACGAAAAAGGGAATATGGACCAGGCTTTCCGTATAGATGCGTTCGTGGAACAGGCTCACGGCGCTGAGATAGTCGTCCTCCACATCCAGCTTGTACTTGCGCTGGTAACGCTCCACCAGTTCCTGGATACACTCCGTGAAGCCCGCCGGTGATTCCCGGTCCAGTCGGCGCAGGCAGAGGGTGGTTTCCAATTCGCGGCGCTGCAGAAGAGCGATGGCATAGCGCACCCCTTTCAGGGCCGCGCCAGCGGCCTGCCCTTCCAGGCCGATGAAGTTGGCCTGCAACTCCTCGCCGGGCTGGTACGGGCAGGGACCCTTGACGATGAGCTGCACGCCACCCACCGAAATGTCCCGGGTGGTGGCGCGCATGGGACCGGCCTTGCCCAGCAGCTGGACGGCCGTGGCATACTGCAGGCGGCCCTCCTGGCGTTGCCGGAAATAGCCGAAAGGAATGATTTCAGGGTTATAGAAGGTAATGCTGGTGGATGCTTGCGAATCGGCCTCGCCCGTGGTGTCGCGCAGCTCCCGTTCCCGGCCTTGCCGGCGTCGCGCCTGGTCGGAGGTACGCTGCTGTTCCTCCTCCCGCGCCGCATTGATGGCATGCAGGGTATGGGCGCCGAAGATAATGGCCTCGAAGGTCCCCACCGTATAGTGTCCGCGGTTCTGTTCGAGACCCCGCTGGAACATGGCATAGGAGATGTCGTCCAGGTAGTGCACCCGGTCGTTGAACACGTAGGGCCGGCATTCCCCCAGCACCTTGCCGCGCATATCGAGTACCTGGTAACAGGGGCGGGTGAGGCGCGTCTCCTCCATCTTCTTTAGGAAACGGCCGGTATCGGAATGGGCCACTACGATCTCGGTCACCAGTTCCTTGGAATTGGAACGGCTATCGATACGCCGGTAGTGATGCACCCGAATCTCGTGCTCTTGTTCGCTCATCTCATTGTTTTTGTATTGAAAAGGATCATAACCAGCCGATACACCAAGCCCCTTCGCAGCATATCGGCCCGGCCCCAGATTTCTCCAGCAGGCACCCGTGACCGGGGCAATGAGGGCTAGAATGGTCACAGCATCCCGCCACGGCCACCGCAGGAGACTGATTTCATGACATCCGCCAACACCCGCCGCGAACAGGACAGCATGGGCGCACTGGACGTGCCGGCCGAGGCCCTGTGGGGCGCGCAGACACAACGGGCCGTGCAGAACTTCCCCGTGAGCGGCCTGCCCCTGCCAGCGGCCTTCATCCAGGCCCTGGCCATGATCAAGGGGGCCTGTGCATCGGTGCATCGGGAACTGGGCCTGCTGGATGGGGAGCGGGCCCTGGCCATCGAGACCGCGGCTGCGGCCATCGCCCGCGGCGAGCACACCACCCAGTTCCCCGTGGATGTGTTCCAGAGCGGCTCCGGCACCAGCAGTAACATGAACGTAAACGAGGTGATCGCCGGCCTGGCGCGCGCGGCGGGTGTGGAGGTGCATCCCAACGACCATGTGAACCTGGGACAAAGCAGCAATGATGTCATCCCCAGCGCCATCCACCTGAGCGCCACCCTGGCCCTGCACCGCGAGCTGCTGCCGGCCCTGGCGGAGCTGGCCGACACCATCACCAGGCGTGCCACGGAGTTCGATGGCCTGATCAAGACCGGCCGCACCCATTTGATGGACGCCCTGCCCCTGCGTCTGGACCAGGAACTATCGGCATGGGCGGCCCAGGTACGGGATGCCGCCGCGCGCATCGAATCCAGCCTGCCGCGGCTGTGCAAGCTGGCACTGGGCGGGACCGCCGTGGGCACCGGACTCAATGCCCATCCGGAGCTGGGCGCGCGGGTGGTGGCGCGCCTGGCCACCGCCACGGACGTGCCCTTTACCCTGATGGAAAACCGTTTCGCCGGCCTGAGCAGCCAGGATGCGGCCCTGGAGATGAGCGGGCAGCTGCGTACCGCGGCCACCACGCTGCTCAAGATCTGCAATGACCTGCGCTGGATGAACTCCGGCCCGCTCGCGGGCCTGGCCGAGATTCAGCTGCCGGCCCTGCAACCCGGCAGCTCCATCATGCCCGGCAAGGTCAACCCGGTGATCCCCGAGGCCGTGGCCATGGCCTGCGCCCAGGTCACCGGCAACGACCTGGCCGTCACCCTGGCCGGGCAGTCCGGCAACTTCCAGCTCAATGTCATGCTGCCCCTGGTCGCCCACAACCTGTTGCAGAGCATCCAGCTGCTGGCCAACGGGTCGCGGCTGCTGGCACGCCAGGCCATCGCCGGTTTCACCGTAAACGAGGCCCGGCTGAGCGCGGCCCTGGACCGCAACCCCATGTTGGTCACGGCGCTCAATGCCCGCATCGGCTATGCACAGGGCGCCGCCATCGCACGGCAGGCCTACGCCGAGGGCCGCCCCATCCTGGAAGTGGCCCTGGAACGTACGCAACTGGACGAGGAGGAACTGCGCCGCTTGCTCGATCCCCGGCGGCTTACGGAGGGGGGTATCCCGGAATAAGACTGGCGTCGCGAAGCGCAGGGCGCGGTCAGACGGTTTCCGCCAGATTGCCTTTCTGTTCCAGCCAGCCACGCCGGTCGGCGGCGCGACGCTTGGCCAGCAGCAGGTCCAGGATCTGGTGGCTGTCGTCGCCGGCCTCGATGGTGAGCTGCACCAGGCGCCGGGTCTCCGGGGCGATGGTGGTCTCGCGCAACTGCATTGGGTTCATCTCCCCCAGTCCCTTGAAGCGCTGCACACTCACCTTGCCCTTGACCTTCTCGGCGGTGATGCGATCCAGCACGCCCTGCTTCTCGGCATCGTCCAGGGCATAGAACACCTGTTTGCCCACATCGATGCGGTACAGGGGGGGCATCGCCACGTAGACATGGCCGGCCTGCACCAGGGGCAGGAAATGTCGCAGAAACAGGGCGCACAGCAAGGTGGCGATATGGGCGCCGTCGGAATCGGCATCGGCCAGGATGCAGACCTTGCCGTAGCGCAGGCCCTCGAGGCGATCGGAGCCCGGCTCCACGCCGATGGCCACGGAGATGTCGTGCACCTCCTGGGAGGCCAGCACCTCGGTGGAATCCACCTCCCAGGTATTCAGGATCTTGCCGCGCAGCGGCATGATGGCCTGGAAGATACGGTCGCGGGCCTGCTTGGCCGAGCCGCCGGCGGAGTCCCCTTCCACCAGGAACAGCTCGCCGCGGGCGGGATCGGTGCTGGAGCAGTCGGCGAGCTTGCCGGGCAGGGCCGGGCCGCTGGTGACCTTCTTGCGCACCACCTTCTTGCCGGCGCGCAACCGGTTCTGGGCGCTCTGGATGGCCAGCGCGGCGATCTTCTCGCCGGCGTCGGTGTGCTGGTTGAGCCACAGGCCGAAGGCATCCTTGACGACACCGGAGACGAAGGCGGCGCACTCGCGCGAGGACAGCCGCTCCTTGGTCTGGCCGCTGAACTGCGGGTCCTCCAGCTTCACGGACAGGATATAGGCACAGCGGTCCCAGACATCCTCGGGAGAGAGCTTGACGCCGCGCGGCAGCAGATTGCGAAATTCGCAGAACTCGCGCACCGCTTCGGTCAGCCCCATGCGCAGGCCGTTCACGTGGGTGCCGCCCTGGGGTGTGGGGATCAGGTTCACATAGCTCTCCCCCACGCCCTCGCCGCCCTGCGGCAGCCACACCAGCGCCCATTCGGCGGCCTCGTGGGCACTCTGCAGGCTGCCGATGAAGGGCGTCTCGGGCAGGCGCTCGGCGCCGTGCAGGGCCTCCAGCAGATAATCCTGCAGGCCATCCTGGTAACACCACTCCTCACGCTCGTCGCTGCGCTCGTCATGCAGGCGCACCGTCAGGCCGGGACAGAGCACCGCCTTGGCGCGCAGCACGTGGCGCAGGCTGGGCAGGGAAAATTTTGGGCTGTCGAAGTACTTCGGGTCGGGCCAGAAACGCAGCCGGGTGCCGGTATTCTGCTTGCCGACCTTGCCGACTTCTTCCAGTTCCGAGGCCTTCTCGCCGCCCTTGAAGGCGATGTTGTACTCGGCACCAGCGCGCTTGACCCAGACTTCCAGGTGGCTGGACAGGGCGTTCACCACCGACACGCCGACACCGTGCAGGCCGCCGGAGAACCGGTAGTTCTTGTTGGAGAACTTGCCACCCGCATGCAGCTTGGTGAGGATCACCTCGACACCGCTGATGCCCTGCCCGGGATGGATGTCCACGGGCATGCCGCGACCGTCGTCGCGCACCTCGAGGGAACCATCCTTGTAGACGCTCACCTCGATGGTCTTGGCGTGGCCGGCCATGGCCTCGTCGACGCTGTTGTCGATGACTTCCTGGGCCAGGTGGTTGGGGCGGGTGGTGTCCGTATACATGCCCGGGCGCTTGCGCACCGGGTCGAGACCACTCAATACCTCGATGGAGGCGGCGTCGTAGGCATTGCTCATAAAAGGTTACAGGTTACCGGAATGGAAAACCGGCACAGTGTAGCGCGGGCGGGGCGGTGATGACAGCTGGGTTGTGGCCCGGGCCCGGATTGTCGGGCCGAGGAGTTGGGGGCAGACTTGACCCAATCATTGCAAAAAAGGATGTGTAGGAGCGGGCTCTGCCCGCGAACGGTTTGTGCCTGGTCCGTTCGCGGGCAGAGCCCGCTCCTACGGGTGGACAGACCGCCAGATTGGCAGGAGTCCAGCCCCGGGCAAACGAGCGCTCGAAGGCTCAGGCCAGATCCGCCGCCAGGGAATCACGCACGCCGGCGGGCAGCGGGTCCAACTGGGTGGTATAGGCTTCATGGGCGATGCCGGCGCCGATGGCCGCGCCACTCTTGACCGCGGTCACCATCTCCGGACTCAGTTCGAAACGCAGGAAATGCACCGAGGAGGTTTTTTCCACCGTGTCCCGTTCCAGGTCCTCGTCGGCGATGGCGAACACCGGCTCGAAGCCCTCGACCCGCACCCATACCTTGTCCTCGATACCGATGAACCGGGCCAGCACCTTGCGCCGCTCGTCCTCGTCGGGCACCTCGATCATGAAGGTGGCCTTCCAGTTGCCGCCATCGGGAATGAGTGGGTTATAGGCATCCAGCTCCTCCTGGATGCCTGCCGATTCGAAGATACGCTCCACGCGCAACATCTCCTGGATCTGGTACTGCATGGTCAGGCGATCCTCGAAATAGAGGGTCACCATGTCGCCCAGGTGCACCTGGCGGTGTTTCTTGTGGGCTATCACCTTGGTGCGGAAATCCTGCCGGGTCTCGGCATAGCGTTCCAGGTTGAACAGGTCGTCGCGGGTCAGTTTCCCGTATTGCGTATTCATGGAACCGCTCCTTATAGAGGATCGTCATGTTGCTCCGTCATTCCGGCATGCGCCGGAATGACGAAAACAGAATTGCTCAGCCGTATATCCAGGCCCCACGGGCCTTATACCTAGGGAACCTCTGATTAATTCGAATATTCTCGTCATTGCGAGCGAAGCGTGGGAATCTCGTACCGTAGAATCAATCGGTTGGAGATTGCCGCGTCGCTACTTGCCCATAGAATCCCTTCGGGCTTC